>NZ_JBEAIG010000068.1:0-286161 GCF_040064575.1 Klebsiella sp. CN_Kp106
TGCGCGCTGCTCCCGGGGGCGGCGCCTGACGCGCCTTGCCCGGGCTACAGGTTCATTGCCGTCTGCGGGCCGGTAGCCCGGACAGATGCGCAGCATCGCCTCCGGGAAATTCAGCCACTCTGCGCGCTGCTCCCGGGGGCGGCGCCTGACGCGCCTTGCCCGGGCTACAGGTTCACCGCCGTCTGCGGTCCGGTAGCCCGGACAGATGCGCAGCATCGCCTCCGGGATTTACCGACCTGCTACAGCTCTCTTATTCGATAACGCACGCTGAATCGACAGCACGCTGAACAGCACAATCACCAGCCCCACCAGCGCCAGCCCCTCGATCTTTTGCCCGAGGAAAACCCAGCCTAATAGCACCGCCGTCACCGGACTCAGCAGGCTCATCGCCGACACCGCCACCGGGGAAAGTCGGCTGATACCGCGAAACCACAGGCCGTATGCCAGCATAGCCCCGGCAACGCACAGCCACAGATAGCCCGCCGCCTGAGTCGGCGTCACCTGATGCAGCGGCGGATCGACCAGTAACGCAATTGGTGCCAGTACGATACCGCCAATCAGCAGCTGCCAGCCGGTCAGTGCGATAACCGGCAAAGCGATCGCCCAGCGACGCGACAGCCAGGTTCCCAGCGCCATGCTCATCGCCCCCAGAAACGCCGCGGCGATCCCCAGCGGTTCGAGCGTGGTTTGCGGCGACAGCAGTAGCATCGCCATTCCCGCGATCCCCATCAATGCCGAGAGCACCGCCAGCCAGGGCGATCGCTGACGATCGACGCACCAGGCCAACAGCATCACCAGCAGCGGCTGGATCGCCCCTATCACCGCCGCCAGGCCGCCCGGCAGCCGATAGGCGGCAATAAACAGCAGCGCCTGAAACGCGCCGATATTCAGGATCCCGGTAACGATCAGCTTCCACCACTCGGCGCGCAGCGGGAAACGGCGGCTCCAGATCAGCAGAGCGATCCCGGCCGGCAGCACCCGCAGCAGCGCGGCGATAAACGGCCGATCCGGCGGCAGAAACTGCGAGGTCACAATATAGGTGCTGCCCCAGATGGCGGGGGCCAGCGCGGTTAAAAACAGATCAACCATCAAATTGCGCGAAACAAAGGCCATGATTTTATCTTCACATCAAGGTAAATTGTGGCCTAAGTATGTATCGATATTTATCTTGATATCAAGACAAGTGAGCATTAATGGACAAATCACCGCAGACCGACGCCGTGGATCGCATTCTTGAACAGTGGAAACGGGAACGTCCCGATCTCGATTGCAGTCCGATGGGGCCGTTTGGCCGCCTGAAACGCTGCGCGCTGCTGCTGGAGCCGCGCATTGAAGCGGCTTTTCTTCGTCATGATTTAGTGCGCTGGGAGTTTGATATGCTGGCGACGTTGCGGCGGGCGGGCGAACCGTTCGTGCTGTCGCCCACCCAGCTCTTTTCAACGTTAATGATCACCTCCGGCACCATGACCCATCGTCTGAAAGCGCTGGAAAAACGGGGGTTTATTCGCCGTCTGCCAAACCCGGACGATGCGCGCAGCATGCTGGTCGCGCTGACGCCAGAGGGGCGAGAGTTAATCGACAGGGCGGTGGAAAGTCACGTGGAGAATGAGCGGGAGCTGCTAAGTGGACTCTCAGCGGCGCAGCGCCATCAGCTTGATGAAGCGCTGACGATTTTTATGCGCCTGCTGGAAAAAGAGTAATACCCACCCGCTTTGAATAAGGCGCTTACCTTGTTGCCGGATGGCGGTTGATGAAGCACCACCGTTATTTCCCGGAGGCGATGCTGCGCATCTGTCCGGGCTACCGGCCCGCAGACGGCGGTGAACCCGTAGCCCCGGTAAGGCGTTAGCCGCGACCGGGGAGCAGAGCGCAGAGTAGCTGAATTTCCCGGAGGCGATGCTGCGCATCTGTCCGGGCTACCGGCCCGCGGACGGCGGTGAACCCGTAGCCCCGGTAAGGCGTTAGCCGCGACCGGGGAGCAGAGCGCAGAGTAGCTGAATTTCCCGGAGGCGATGCTTACGCATCTGTCCGGGTTACCGGCCCGCGGACGGCTGTTAACCTGTAGCCCGGGCAGGCGCTTTGCGCCGCCCCCGGGAGCTGATCGCAGAGTGGCATAATCACCCCTTACCGAGCGGAAACGGGCGATCCTGCACAACCGTTTTCATCACCAGCGTCGACCGCAGGTGCTGCACGCCGGGCATTGCCGAGAGTTTGTCATCATACAGTTTCTGGAACGCCGGGAGATCGCGGGTTACCACGTGCATCAGATAGTCCGGATCGCCAAACAGGCGCTGCGCCAGCACGATTTGCGGTATCTCTTCCACCGCTTCCTCAAACGCGCTTACCGCTTTCTTATCGCCCTCTTTTAGCGTCGCGAAGACGATCGCCAAAAAGTTAAAGCCCATTTTTGCCGGATCCAGATTAGCCCGATAGCCGGTAATCACCCCTTCTTGCTCCAGCGTCCGCAGCCGTCGATGACAGGGCGAAAGGCTGAGATTCACCCGCTCGGCCAGCTCGGTTATCGACAGCCGTCCGTCAGCCTGTAGCTCAGCAAGAATTTTTCGATCGATGCTATCCATTTGGAAGATTTTCCCTCAGAAGAACGCCTTAAAGCATAACATTGAAAGCTCATTGCGCAATAAACTCGATATTCTTTCCCTCAAATAACCGCCGCTTAACGAGGGAAAATGATGAGAAATTGCCGTCAGCACGCAGAGGTGAGCCGTCCATGGAAATGAGCTTTATCGCCAGCTTTTGGCTGATCTCCTTTCTGCTGATCATTACGCCGGGCGCTGACTGGGCCTATACCATCAGCGCGGGGATCAACGGACGGCGCGTGATACCCGCCGTCGCCGGACTCATGTCTGGCCACCTGCTGGCCACGCTGATCGTCATCGCCGGAATCGGCGTGTTAATCGCCAATCATCCGCTGGCACTATCGACGCTCACGCTGCTGGGCGCAGGCTATCTGATGTGGTTGGGGATCGCTATTTTACGCCATCCGCCGATGCCTGATACCCAGCAGCACAGCGCGGGCAGCTGGAATCGCTGGGCGATTAAGGGATTATGCATTAGCGGCCTGAATCCAAAAGTCTTTCTTCTGTTTCTGGCCCTCCTGCCGCAGTTTACCGACCCCCAGGGAAGCTGGTCGGTTACGCAGCAAATGCTGATACTCAGCAGTTTACATCTGTTAACCTGCACACTGGTTTACCTGGTCGTTGGATACTGTTCACGCGCTATTCTAACAACCCGCCCTCATGTGGCGTATTTAATTAGTATGCTATCCGGCTCTATTATGATTCTGACCGCCTCCATCCTGATTTACGGAGAGTTGACTTAACCAAATAGCCAGAGTGTGAGATCAGATCTCACACTCAGTGTTATTCGTTGTTGTGCCGAAGCTAAAGCTTATATGTGAATATGCATATGCCAATCTTTGATTATGTACAGCTATTTGATACATGTAACATCTCTACTATCCTTCTCATCCATTACGTAGTTATACGTAATTCCCCCTCTCTCTTAAATGTTGAAATTGGTTTACTTCAGTCAGCTTTTTTAGTTTTGTTTAACATGTGTTGTAGTTTCTCTTTAGTAAAAAAGATATATTATCTTCGCACTGAGTTGGTTCCAGGAAAACCCTCACATCAAACAATTTAACTTATTGATTTTTCAGCAATTAATAAATCAAAAAGCAAGCCAACGGCATTTTTGGGATTGAGACTCAAATACATGCCAGCATCATAAAAATGGATATAAACAAACAGCACACCATAACAAATGATACAATTCACCTCGCAAATTGAATACAACAAATAAATCATGAGAAGCATGTGAAGTAGCATAATAAAAGAATATCTATTGTACGTAACTCAAGCGGCTACAACTCTTTTATGCCACCAACTCTTACGCTTACTGGCTGGACTTCAATTTCCGCTCCGAGACATAAATCAGGCCCATTATATACTTATCCGAAATAGTATTGATTTCACACGCAGAAAAAAATCAATCTAAACATTCATGTTCAAGAAATAAAATGGAGTAATAATATATACCCTAAATAATTCGAATTACTGAACAAAGCGAATAAACGTTTTGAAAAGCGCTTAGGCTGGCCCAACGGGGTGAAGCTGAAAGGCGAGTCCCCGGGAGTTACTGGAGTCAGTAACGGGGGTGAGCGAAAGCCCGTAAGGGCAAGGTCATCATGGATGATGACGAGTCACTCAGAAGCCAATGCGCAAGCAAGTGGAAGTATGACCGGTATCCATTAGTTAAATGGCTGTTAGCTGGATGCTAGCCCCATATCGCGTAATAAAAGGGACATTATGAAGAGCAATACAGGCAATACGAAAAGGAATTTCTTAACGCAAAACGAAATTGAGGCACTGTTAGCCGCAGCGAACACAGGAGCTCACGCCACACGTAACTACTGTTTGACGTTGCTGTGCTTTATTCACGGGCTACGCGCCAGTGAGATCTGCCGTCTGCGGGTCTCAGATATCGATCTTCAGTCAAAATGTATCTACGTCCACCGGCTGAAAAGAGGATTCTCGACCTCCCACCCATTAATTAATAAAGAAATTCAGGCATTAAAAAGCTGGCTGACTGTTCGGGAAACCTATCCGCAGGCAGACAGCGAATGGTTATTTTTGTCACGTAAAGGAAATCCTTTATCGCGGCAGCAGTTTTATCATGTTATCTCAGTCGCAGGTGGCAATGCCGGCCTGCCAATTGAAATCCATCCGCATATGCTTCGCCACTCATGTGGTTTTGCTCTGGCCAACATGGGCATTGATACCCGTCTGATTCAGGACTATCTCGGTCATCGAAATATTCGCCATACCGTCTGGTATACCGCCAGCAATGCTGGTCGTTTCTATGGTATCTGGGATAGCGCCCGCGATAAAAAAAGGCGAGTTATTTTATAACCCTTCTCTTCGACGCCGATTACGGCGTCGAAATCCTTCCGTACGCAGCGAATACATCTTTAGCGCCAACACATACCCACTCGTTACTATTAAAATCAAAACAGTCACACACATAACTACATTGCAAAATAATTATGACTTTCCGCACTGATTTGCTGTAATGCAAAATATTTAAGTAAGATATTTCTCAAACCCATCAGATTTAATTATTTTTCCTTTAATTTTAATAACCTGATAGCAGGGGGACTGCGCGTCTCTTGTGATATCAAATAAAAATCGATAAACATTATGGGTGACAAATTTGTCAGCTTGAACTTATCACAGCTTCAGTAACCCGTATTTATATACCCTAAATAAATCGCGTTGCAGGACAACACGGTTAACCGTTTTGCACAGCGCTTGCGCTGGCCGCGTAAGGAGGAGGCCGAGTATTGCCAACGCACAAGCAACTGGAAGTATGACGGGTATATGCGCAGATAATTTTCGGCTTTATTGCGGTGCGTCTGACGCATGCTGATGATTTGTCCCGCGACATCCGCCCACATGCATATATCAGGAGTGATACATTATGAATCGACGTCGTTTTCTTACAGCTAAAGAAGTTCAGGCAATGATGTTAGCTGTACGTCATGGCCCTACCGGCGAACGCGATTATTGCCTTATCTTGCTAGCGTTTCGCCATGGTATGCGCATCAGTGAACTTCTTGATTTGCATTATCGGGATTTTGATCTCAATGAAGGACGCATCAATATCCGTCGGCTGAAGAACGGCTTCTCCACGGTGCATCCCTTGCGTTTTGATGAACGTGACGCGCTTGAATGCTGGAGCCAGATTCGCGCCAGTTGGTATAGGGCAGATAAAAGCGATGCGGTGTTCATCTCGCGCCGCGGCACCCGACTTTCCCGTCAACAGGCTTACCGCATCATTAAAAGCGCAGGTATCGCTGCCGGCACCGCTACGCCTACCCATCCGCATATGTTACGCCATGCCTGTGGTTACGAACTGGCAGAGAGAGGAGCGGATACCCGCCTGATACAGGATTATCTCGGTCATCGTAACATTCGCCACACAGTACGATATACCGCCAGTAACGCTGCTCGATTCGCTGGATTATGGGAGAGAAAAAACTTATTAGCTGAAAATTTATACAATCAATAATTTGTGGCTAATTTATTGATTTTTTTCTTTTTTTTGAAAAACGAATGGGTCAATTAGGACCAAACTGTCCGTATGATAAAAAAGTTTTGAAACATTCTGCAACTCAAATATGTTCTTTTTTGGCAAAATAAATATAACCACCTGATTTATAAATAAATTACCCTCCACCATTTATGGTATTCCTCCTCCTGTTTCAGCATATTCACTTTTCCATCGACTCTCATCATCAGCTTGTTTGTTTTCCTTCCCCACCTCACCACATACGATAAAGAACCAAGAAAACAACAAAAAACAGATTAAAAACCCGCTTAAAAAAATGAAAAGCGATAAAACAAGGCATTTATTTCAATGAGTCAAAATGGTCCTAACTGTTACATCAGTCAGGTAAAAACTTTGAAGAACCGGCAGTCGGACCATCGGCTAAAAATGGAGTGCCTGGAAGGCATAACGACTGCCAACAACGGTTCGTAATATCGATAATGTTTAAAGGAAAACAACATGAAAATCAAAACACTGGCTATCGTTGCTCTGTCAGCTCTTTCCCTGAGTTCTACCGTTGCTCTGGCCGCAACCACCACCGTAAACGGCGGCACCGTGCATTTTAAAGGGGAAGTGGTCAACGCAGCCTGTGCGGTAGATGCCGGTTCTCTCGATCAAACCGTTATGTTAGGTCAGGTGCGTTCAGCAAAACTGGCTACCGCTGGCAGCACCAGCTCTTCCGTTGGTTTCAATATCCAGCTGGATGAATGTGACACCACCGTTGCAACTAAAGCGTCTGTTGCGTTCTCTGGTACTGCGGTTAATAACACCAATACAAACGTACTGGCACTGCAGAACTCCGTTGCGGGCAGCGCAACCAACGTTGGCGTACAGATCCTCGACAGCACCGGTACCCCGCTGGCACTGGATGGCGCAACCTTCAGCAAGGCGTCTACCCTGAACGACGGCACTAACGTCATTTCGTTCCAGGCTCGCTACTACGCAACCGGTGCAGCCACTGCCGGTATCGCTAACGCTGACGCGACCTTTAAAGTCCAGTACGAATAATCCATTTGTTGGCAAGGAAGCAATTCGGGCCAGGATGGCCCGTTTTTCACTAAACAACTGGAGCGATCACGATGCATAAAATGAGATTAGGTTTGTTCATTTTTCTGCTACCGCCACTCGCCCTGGCGGGTAATCGGTGGAACGTCACTTTACCCGGTGGAAATATGCATTTTCAGGGAGAAATTATCGCTGAATCCTGCCGGGTAGAAGCCGGGGATAGGCAGATGATCGTCAATATGGGACAGATCTCCAGTAACCGATTTCACTCAGCCGGCGAGGATACCGCCCCTGTGTCTTTCGATATTCATCTGCAGGACTGTAATACCACCGTTAGCCGGCATGTTGGCGTAGCGTTCAGAGGGGTCGCAGACGGTAAGAATCCAGACGTACTTTCGATTGGTGAAGGACCGGGGATTGCTACAGGTATAGGTATCGCGCTATTCGACAAAGATAACAGCCTCATACCGCTCAATCACCCTCCCAGAAGGTGGATGCAAATTTATTCCGGGCCTACCACTCTCCATTTCGTTGCAAAGTATCGGGCCACAGGAAAACAGGTGACTGGAGGCGTCGCAAATGCGCAGGCCTCATTTTCTTTAACCTATCAATAACTGGCCTGCCAACCTACCGAAAAGGGAAATAACGGTGAATACACAAGGAATATATGTGAAAAATAAGCTGAAAATGACACGTGGCCTGCTGGCAGGCATGATGATGACTGTCCTGGCAAGTTTTACTTCCTCCGCTGAAGCGGGCGTGGCTTTAGGGGCAACCCGAGTTATTTATCCAGCTGAACTCAAACAGGTCCAGCTAGCCGTCACTAATAATGACGAGAAAAGCACCTATTTGATTCAGTCATGGATCGAGAATAATGACGGGAGTAAAGATGGTCATTTTGTCATCACCCCACCGTTATTTTCTATGCAGGGGAAAAAAGAAAATACTCTGCGAATTATCGATGCCACTAACAATCAATTACCGCAGGATCGGGAAACGCTTTTCTGGATCAATGTTAAAGCTATTCCTTCAATGGATAAATCAAAGCTTAATGATAATACCCTGCAGTTGGCGATTATCAGCCGTATCAAGCTCTATTATCGCCCGGCAAACCTGGCGCTCTCGCCAGATCAGGCTGCAGAAAAACTAACATTTCGTCGTAATGGAAATGTTCTCACGCTTAGCAATCCAACGCCGTACTACCAGACGGTCACCGAGCTTAATGCTGGAAAACGGGTACTGGAAAATGCGCTGGTGCCGCCTTTAGGAGAGACCTCCGTCAAATTACCGTCCGATGCAGGTAGCGAAATTACCTACCGGACAATTAATGATTATGGCGCGCTGACCCCGAAAATGACGGGTAAAACACAATAACTTAAGGCAATAGTTAACGCTATCGCTTGAAATAAAAAGAACTGACAGCCGGCGATTTTAGACCGGAGGGACTATGTCATATTTGAAATATGGACTTTACCATTTGGGCTCACAATGCATTCGACGCAATAACCTGCGCTCAACACGCATCCTGGCCAGGATTCCCCTTTTTATTTTACTCACCTCACAGGCTTTTTCTGCGCAGGCAGAGTTTTATTTCAATCCACGGTTCCTGTCAGACGATCCTACCGCCGTAGCGGATCTGTCCGGTTTTGAAAATGGACAAGAGATACCGCCGGGAACCTACCGTGTGGATATATACCTCAATGACGGTTATATGACCACCCGCGACGTCACGTTTGATGCCGGAGATAAAGGTAAAGGATTGCTGCCCTGCCTTACCCGCGGGCAGTTGGCCAGCATGGGCCTCAGCACCTCTTCAATCGCAGGGCTGGGGGAACTGCCCGCCGATAGCTGCGTCCCCTTACCTGAGATGATCGAGGATATGACGATCCGTTTCGATGTGGCTCAACAACGTCTTTACCTCACCATTCCTCAGGCATTTATGGGCAACCGCGCCCGCGGTAGCATTCCTCCGGAGCTGTGGGATGATGGTATCAATGCGCTACTGCTGAACTACAGCTTCACCGGCAACACCGTGCATAACGATATCGGCGGCAGCAGCAACTACGCGTACCTGAACCTGCAGAGCGGGCTGAACCTCGGCGCCTGGCGCCTGCGCGACAACACCACCTGGAGCTACAGCAGCGGTTCCGCAAACAACGAAAATCAATGGCAGCACATTAACACCTGGCTGGAGCGAGACGTTACGCCATTACGCTCGCGCCTGACCCTTGGCGACAGCTACACCAACGGCGATATCTTTGACGGCATCAACTTCCGCGGCGCGCAGTTAGCTTCCGACGATAATATGCTGCCGGACAGCCAGAAGGGTTTCGCCCCGGTCATTCACGGGATTGCCCGCGGCACGGCCCAGGTCTCGATTAAACAGAACGGGTATGAGATCTACCAGAGCACGGTACCGCCCGGCCCGTTTACCATCAACGATCTCTATGCGGCCGGTAATAGCGGCGATCTACAGGTCACCATCAAAGAGGCCGACGGCAGCAGTCAGGTGTTCACCGTCCCTTACTCTTCCGTTCCGGTGCTCCAGCGCGAAGGCTACTCCCGCTATACGGTCACCGCCGGCGAGTACCGCAGCGGCAACAATCAGCAGGAGAAACCTAAATTCTTCCAGGGCACGTTGCTGCAAGGACTCCCGGCGGGCTGGACGCTGTACGGCGGCACCCAGCTGGCGGACCGCTACCACGCCTTTAACCTCGGCGTGGGGAAAAACATGGGGGAGCTGGGGGCGCTGTCGCTGGATGTCACCCAGGCCAATGCCACCCTGCCCGATGACAGCGATCACCAGGGTCAGTCGGTCCGCTTCCTCTATAACAAGTCGCTGACGGATACCGGCACCAATATTCAGCTGGTGGGTTACCGCTACTCCACGCACGGCTACTTCAGCTTCGCCGATACCACCTACAGCCGGATGAGCGGCTACAACGTCGCGACCCAGGACGGGGTGATTGAAGTGAAGCCGACGTTCACCGACTACTACAACCTCGCTTACAACAAGCGCGGCAAAATACAGGCCAGCATCACCCAGCAGCTGGGGCGTACTGCGACTCTTTACCTGAACGGCAGTCATCAGACCTACTGGGGCACCGGCAAGGCCGATCAGCAGCTCCAGGCGGGGCTGAACACCGCCGTCAATGATATCAACTGGACGCTCAGCTACAGCCTGACCAAAAACGCCTGGCAGCAGGGGCGCGACCAGATGCTGGCAGTCAACGTCAATATTCCGTTCAGCCACTGGCTGCGTTCCGACAGCAAATCGGCCTGGCGGCACGCCAGCGCCAGTAGCAGCATGTCAAACGATCTGCATGGTCGGATGAGCACTCTGGCGGGCCTGCACGGCACGCTGCTGGAGGACAACAACCTGAGCTACAGCATGCAGACCGGCTACGCCGGCGGCGGTGAGGGCAACAGCGGCGGCACCGGCTACGCGGCGCTGAACTACCGCGGCGGCTACGGCAACGCCAACGTCGGCTACAGCCGCAGCGACGGTATCAAACAGCTGTACTACGGCCTGAGCGGCGGCGTGCTGGCTCACGCCGACGGCGTCACGCTGAGCCAGCCGATGAACGACACGGTGGTGCTGATCAAAGCCCCCGGCGCAGACAACGTCAAAGTGGAAAACCAGACCGGGGTTCAGACCGACTGGCGCGGCTACGCCGTGCTGCCCTACGCCACCGAATACCGGGAAAACCGGGTGGCGCTGGACACCAACAGCCTGGCCGATAACGTCGACCTGGACGATGCGGTTGTCAGCGTCGTCCCGACCCACGGCGCGATTGCCCGTGCGGAGTTTAAAGCCCACGTCGGGCTCAAGCTGCTGATGTCGCTCATCTATAACGGAAAGCCGGTTCCCTTCGGCGCGCTGGTCACCCCGGCCGGTAGCCAGGGCAGCAGCATCGTCGCCGATAACGGCCAGGTCTACCTGAGCGGGATGCCGCTGGCCGGCAAAGTCCTGGCGAAATGGGGCGAAGGTCCGAACGCCAGCTGCGAGGCTGACTACAGCCTGCCGCCCGAAAGTAAGAACCAGGCATTGAGCCAGCTGTTGGCAGTCTGCCGTTAAGGAGTCATGATGATGAGAATACCTTTTTATCTACTGAGCGCCGCCCTGTCGCTGGTGATTACCAACGCCAGCGCGGCGGATAGCACCATCACCATCAGCGGCTACGTTCGCGATAACGCCTGCGCCGTGGCGGGTGAGTCGAAAGATTTTACCGTCGATCTGATGGATAGCACCGCGAAGCAGCTGTCCAGGGTCGGAGCCACAACGCCTTTGGTGCCGTTTCGCATTGTGCTGTCGCCCTGCGGCAGCGCGGTCACCTCGGTGAAGGTCGGCTTTGTTGGCGTTGCCGACAGCATCAATACCGACCTGTTACAGCTCGATCGCGGCACTTCAGCGGCGGCGGGGATGGGCGTGCAGATCCTTGACGCGCAGCAGACGGCGCTGCCGCTTAATGCCGCGTCGTCTGCAATCCCGTGGACTATTCTGACCCCCAGCCGGACCAACACGCTGAACTTTTACGCCCGGCTGATGACCACCCGGGTGCCGGTCACCGCCGGGCACGTTAGTGCTACCGCGACATTCACGCTCGAATTCCAGTAAACGGAGGCTCTGATGAAATGGATTCATGCCGGGTGGCTTCTGGCAATCACGCTGACCGCATTTTCCCCGGTGCTGCAGGCCACCGACATTACTATTACCGTTAACGGCAAAGTGGTGGCCAAACCCTGTACCGTTTCCACCACTAACGCCAGCGTCGATCTGGGGGAACTCTATACCTTCAGCCTGGTATCAGCAGGTTCCGCGTCGGCCTGGCACAGTACCGAGCTCGATTTAAGCAACTGCCCGGAGGGCACTTCACGGGTGGTAGCCACTTTTAGTGGCACAGCAGACAGCACCGGCTATTACAAAAATCAGGGGACTGCGGGCAATATCCAGCTCGAATTGCAGGATAACAGCGGCACAACGCTTAATAACGGAAAACAGAAGTCGGTTGAGGTTAACGATAGCTCGCAGTCGGTGCGTTTTCCACTGCAAGTCCGCGCTTTATCAATCAACGGCGGCGCCACCCAAGGAACTATTCAGGCGGTGATTAACGTCACCTATACCTACGCCTGAGCCAGGAGAGTGTGTTAATGAAAAATGTCCTTGTTCTTTTTACTACCCTGCTTCTAATAGGCTGGTCGCTGGGTGCCGCGGCATTCACCTGTAAAGTTGTCAATTCAGGGCAAACGCTGCCTGCCGGCTCGGCGAGTGTTTACGTCGCTCTGAATCCTTCTATTGGCGTGGGGCAAAACTTGATTGTCGATTTATCCTCTTCAATAGACTGTAAAAATGACGACTTAAGCAACTCAATTATTGACTACGTTAACCTCACCAGCGGTACTGCATTTGGTGGGGCATTGGCAGCGTTTACCGGTAGCATTTATTGGGATAAAAATAGTTATCCATTACCAATGAATAATGATTCATCAGTGTATTCTATCACCCATAAGGACTATCGCGGGTTGCCGTTGCGCATGTATCTTACGGCAACAGGCACCGCGAGCGGCGTCGTGATTAATGCTGGCGAACTCATAGCGAGACTTAATATGCATAAAGTTGCCAGCGACGGAAACCCCAGGGATTTTACCTGGAATATCTACGCTAATAATAATGTTGTCGTCCCCACTGGCGGTTGCGACGTGTCAACCCGAGATGTCATCGTCACGCTTCCAGACTACCCGGGCACAATGGCTGTCCCCGTCACGATTCACTGCGCACAAAATCAAAACATCGCTTATTACCTGACGGGGACAACGGCGGACACGAGTAATTCCATTTTCCGCAACACTGCTTCCGCCTCACCAGCGCAGGGAATTGGCGTGCAGATGGTTCGCAATGGTACCGTCATCCCTGCCAACCGTAACGTCTCGCTGGGTAAGGTAGGCACCTCATCGGTGAACCTGGGTCTGACCGCTACCTACGCGCGCACCAGCGGCAAGGTGACCGCTGGCAATGTACAATCAATTATTGGGGTAACATTTGTCTATGAGTAATCTCGTAACACGCCGGTTGCCGATGACTTATAATAGAAAGTACCGCAGTACGTGGTGACCAGCTCTCGACTCAAATTGTTGCGCCAGCATGCTGGCGCATTTATTCAGGCGCGAATATCGTCGTACTCGCGAGTATTATCAAATTCATGTTTGGCAAACGGGCATAGCGGAATAATTTTACGCTGCTCGCCGCGCATTTTTTCCACCACTTTCGCCACCAGCTTTTTCCCCACCCCCTGACCTTTCAGGCTGGGGTCGACGTCGGTGTGTTCAATAATGCTGAGGTGCTCGCCCGTGGGTACAAAAACAATTTCCGCCACCTGCTTCCCGTCGGCGTCATTGACGTAAAACTTGTTATGACCTTCCAGTATTTCCATCATTTCCTCGCTTATTTTTGACGATACTTTAGTGCGCCGCTCGGGCAGGTATCAATAACCTTAACCACCGTGGCCACGTCCACTTCATCCGGGACGATCCACGGTTTGCGTTTCAGGTTGAAAAGCTTCGCGCTACCGCGCACGCAGTTACCCGAGTGCTGACAGATATCGGTGTTAAAGTAGACATCGATTTTCTCGCCGGTATAGGCGCGATAGCCCGCTTCCAGTAGTTCTTTATCCATGACATTGCCTCAGTTCTGACTATTTTTTTAGCTTTGGCTCTAAGCATAGCCCTGCCAACAACCGCTGACTATCGGCGACGGGCGAAATTTATATTCCAGCGGCCTCACGCCATTAATGCAGAATGAATGATTTTCTATGCACTCGTTATCCAAAGAAAATGTTCTGTTTATCGATGAAATACAGACGCTTCGGTTATATCTATCTTTTATTTCCCCGGTAGGGAGATTACACTCATTTCACCTTAACCCGAGCACTCAGGTATTCAGTCTTGAATCGCATTGTAAAGCTGCCGCGCCCTACGCTCTTATTCTTGCTATTTACGCTCTCCGGCTGCTCATTATCCCCGGCGATTCCGGTATTAGGCGCCGCATTCCCGGGCTGGTTTTTCTGCTTAACAGGCGCCGCGCTGTTACTTATTCCCTGCCATATCCTGATTGTGCGTAAAGGATGGCAGTCGCGATTTTCTCCGCTGGTCTTCAGCTATCTGGCGCTGATGTTCCTGTTCGCCACGATTCTGTGGTTCCTGCTCTTCGTAAACTAGATACCTATGACCTCATCCCGCTCAAGCGTTATCCGCAAAAAATGGCCCCTGCTGGCGCTCGTTCTCGCCGCTATCGTGGCGCTGATTCTGGTTATCTGGCAGCTGCAAACCTCGCCGGAAACCAACGATGCCTATGTCTATGCCGACACCATCGACGTGGTGCCGGAAGTGAGCGGGCGGATCGTCGAGATGCCGATTCGCGACAATCAGCGGGTAAAAAAAGGCGACCTGCTGTTCCGCATCGACCCGCGCCCCTATCAGGCGATGCTCGACGATGCAAAAGCCCGCCTGACCACGCTTGATGCGCAGATCGTGCTGACCCAGCGCACGATTAAAGCGCAGGAATATAACGCGCAGTCGGTCAGCGCCGCCGTTGAACGGGCTAAAGCGCTGGTTAAGCAAACCACCTCTTCACGCATTCGCCTTGAGCCGCTGGTACCGCAGGGGTTTGCCTCCCAGGAGGATCTTGATCAGGCGCGAACGGCAGAAAAAGCGGCGCGCGCCGAGCTGGAAGCCACCCTGCTGCAGGCCAAACAGGCTTCCGCCGCCGTGACCGGCGTCGATGCCATGGTGGCGCAGCGGGCGGGCATCCTCGCGCAAATTGCGCTGGCCGAGCTGCACCTCGAATTTACCGAAGTCCGCGCGCCGTTTAACGGCGTGGTGGTGGCGCTGAAAACCACGTTCGGCCAGTACGCCTCGGCCCTGAAGCCGGTCTTTACCCTGCTTGATGACGACCACTGGTACGTGGTGGCGAACTTCCGCGAAACCGATTTAAAAAACGTGCGGCCCGGCGTTCCGGCCAGAATCACCGTGATGACCAACCACAGTCGCGCCTTCGAGGGCGTAGTCGACTCGGTCGGTACCGGCGTTCTGCCCGACGGCGGCAGCGTGATTGAAGGCCTGCCGGTGATCCAGAAGAGTATCAACTGGGTCCACGTCTCCCAGCGCTTCCCGGTCAAAATCGCCGTTAAAGACCCCGACACGAACCTGTTTCGTATGGGCGCCTCCGCCAGCGCCGTTCTGCAGCCGCAATAAGGAGACGGCATGCAGAGCTTGTGGCCCTTTCTGACCCGGGAACTCCGCGATGCGCCGGGGCGGGCGAACTACACCCTGCGCCTGACGCTCAGCTGCGCGGTGCTGATTGTGCTGTTTATGACGCTGCATATTCCCTTCCTCGCCGTCGCGCTGATCGTGGTGTTTTACGTCAGCCAGCCGAACGTCCTGATGATCAAACTGGTAAGCGTGGTTTTCGTGGTGACCGTCAGCGTCGCGCTGGGCGGCGTGCTGCTGATTATCAAGTGGACCTATGACTATCCGCTGATCCGCCTGGTCGCCTCGGTGATCCTGTTCTTCTGCGCCATTTACCTGATGCGGGTGCTCGGCAAGCTCGGGCTGGCGTTTTTCGTGGTGGCGCTGGCGGTCATCTACGCCCAGACCTTCCCGTCGATGACCAGCCAGAGCGAAATTCTGGTGCGCCTGCTGCTGTGGCTATGGATGGCGATCAACACAGCCATTCTGGTGACCCTGCTGGTCAACGCCTGTTTCCAGCAGGCCTTTCCCGGCTATCAGTTCAAAGCCCGGCTGGTGGTGATGCTCCGCCAGACGGCGCGGCGCCTGAGCCAGCCGGACGATGGCACGCCGCCGCCCACCGTTACCGAGATTGCCGGGCAGTTTAACCAACTGCGGTCCCTGTATCAGCAGGCCGCGCGCGCCACGCCGGAGATTGCCGCCAGCCCGCAGGCCTGGCAGTCGCTGATGGCCGCCGCGCTGAGCTGCTCTCATTTGACGGCGCTGCTCCAGCCGGGCGACGACCATCCCGATGCGCGTCGGCGGATAGCCAGCCAGCTTAACGCGCTGGCGGATAATCTGCCCGCGGCGGCGGAGGTCCAGCCGCTGATTGTCCCGCGCGACGGCGCCAACAGCGCCATTTTGCAGGAGATCGCCGAGGTTCTGGCGCGGCTGGCGCGCGGCGAAACCATCCCGCTGCCGCAGGGCGAAGTGGAAAAAGCGCCGCTGCTTTTGCCGGACGCGTGGTCCAATCCGGCCTATCTGCACTTTGCCCTGAAAACGCTGCTGGCGACGCTGCTGTGCTACGTTTTTTACACCGCCGCCGACTGGCAGGGCATCCACACCATCATGCTGAGCTGCGTGATCGTCGCCCAGCCGGGCCTGGGCGCCACCATGCAGAAAACGTGGCTACGCATTGGCGGCGCGCTGCTGGCCACGCTGATTGCGCTGCTTCTGATCGTCTTTGTGCAGCCCTGGACCGATTCGCTGAGCGGCCTGCTGGCGATGACCCTACCGGTCTTCGCGCTGGCGGCGTGGATTGCGGCGGGGTCGGAGCGCATCGCCTACGCCGGCATTCAGATAGGCTTTACCTTCGCACTGGCATTCCTGAGCTGGTTTGGCCCGCTCAGCAACCTTACCGAGCTGCGCGACCGGGTTATCGGCATCCTGCTCGGCGTACTGGTTTCCTCCATTGTTCATCTCTATTTATGGCCCGATAGCGAAGCGCCGCAGCTGAAAGCACGTCTGGCCCAGCTGTATCGCCAGCTGGCGCAAACCCTCGCCGCCCGCGACGATGAGGTTCAGCAGGTACCGCTGTTTGCCGCGCTGACCGAGAGCGAAACCTTAATCAACCGGGTGGCCGCCGAGCCGCTGGGAACCTATGCGCACCCGTGGCCGGAAGCCAAAAGCTGGCCGGCGCGGGCAACCTTTCGTCAGGCAGAGGAGATCCTGCGCCTCAGCGAAGGCTATCGCCTCTACGCCGCGCCGGAAGATACCTTTTTAGCCCGCTGCGCCCGGCGGCTTGAAGCCTACGCCAGCGATATCGATGCGCAGCAAAATACCGTTGAGCGCGTTCAGGCGCAGCAGCCGGATCCGGCGAACCCGTTCGGCGCGCCGCTGGTCAATGCGCTGGCCGCGCTGCCCACGTGGCCGCTTGCGTCTTCCGTTATTCCGCGACAGGCAACCCGATCATGACGAAAACCACTCCTCTTCCGCGCGTCTGGCCCTTCCTGGCGCTTGCCTTCGCCCTCACGCAATTAGCCGGCTGCGCGTTAATTCAGGACGATCCCGGCCAGGTACCGCTGGTCAACCCGCAGCAGGCCGAGCTGGCGCAGGTGATCCACCTGGCGAACAGCGGCTGGCCGACGGCGCGGTGGTGGGAAGGCTATCAGGATCCCCAGCTCAATATGCTGGTTAATCGCGCGCTGCAGAACTCCCCCACCATGCAGGCGGCGCGGCTGCGTATTTCACAATCGCAGTCCACGGTTGAGCTGGCGCAGTCGGCAATGGGCGTTCAGGCCACCGCCGTGGCGGCGCAAAACCGCCTGCGGGTAACCAATAAACAGTTTACCTGGCCCTACTCCTTCTCCCTGCCGGTGGATAAAAACGGCCCCTGGTACACGCTGAACACGGTCGGCGTCGGAGCGACGCTGAATATCGATTTATGGGGCGCCGACCGCGCCCGCGTCGCCGCCGCGATTGGCGAAAAGAACGCCCGCCAGGCGGAGACCGCCGGTATCGAGCTGGATCTCGCCAGCAGCGTGGCTCAGCTCTATTTCGCGATGCAGGCAACTTTTCAGAAAATCGAATTACTCAACCAGTTGGAGGCTATCGCCCGCCTCTCGGTGCAGGCGCACGAGCATCGTACCGCGCGCGGCGTCGAGGATAGCGTCGATGTCGCCAATGCCCAGGCGGAGCTGCTGGCGGCGGCGCAGCAGGTGATTACGGCGCAGGGGACGCTGACGCAGTACCGGGAAACCCTGCGGGCGCTGATCGGCGCCGATGCGCATAGCATGCCGGAGATTCACCCCGTGGCGCTGCCGACGCTGCAGGAAACGCTCCCGGACTCGCTCTCGTTTGAGCTGCTGGCCCGCCGCCCTGACCTGCAGGCGCTGCGCGGCTACGTTAGCGCTTCCATGAGCCAGGTGGACGCGGCAAAAGCGGCCTTTTACCCGCACTTTGATATCAAGGCCTTCTGGGGCTACAACGCGCTGAGCGTCGGCGATCTGTTTAAGTCCTCATTCCAGCAGATCAATATACTGCCGGGGCTCTATTTACCGCTGTTTGACGGCGGGCGCTTAAACGCCAACCTGAAATCGACGCGTACGGCGAGCAATATTTTGATTAAGCAGTACAACCAGGCGGTGCTGGACGCGGTGCGCGACGTGGCGATTAGCTCGAGCCAGCTGAACGATTTGAACCAGCAGGCCGCCCTGCAGCAGCAGAAAGTGACGGCGGCGATGGTGACCACCCGCAGCGCCAGCGCGCACCATCAGCGCGGGCTGGTCAGCTACTATGCGGCGCAGGAGGCGCGTCGCCCGGCCATCGCGCAGCAGCTTTTGCTGCTGGATATCCAGGCCCAGCGGCTCAGTACCGATATCACCTTGATTAAAGCGCTGGGCGGCGATTATCGCGGCCCGGCGCTGAGCGAGAACGCCCCATCGCGCTAGCTTAACAGGCGCCATTCGCGCGCCTGGTTTACCGCCTGGATGCGCCCCTTCACCTGCAGCTTTTCATACAGCTGCTTAAGGTGCCATTTGACGGTTTCCGCCGAAATGCCCAGCTCGCGCGCCACGCCCTTGTTGGAATGGCCGTTGGCAATCAAACGCAGGGTCTGCTGCTCCCGTTCAGTCAGCCGCAGCGCGGGCGGCTGCGGACGCGCCGTATCAATCACGATACCGGCGGCGGCGAAGCGGGACAGCAAAGCGACGATATCGGCGGTCAGCACATCATCCGCCGCGCCGTGCTTGTGCATCTCCGCCAGCAGCGCAGCCATCTCTTCCCTCCCCTCCAGCAGGCTGCGCCACAGCCCCTGACGCAGCGCGCGCGCAAGCGCCGGTCGGCAGACAGCCATCGCCTGCTCCCGCTCGCCGGCACGCCAGAGGGCAAGCGCCTGTTTGAGCCGCAAACGCACGGCGAATAGCCACTCGCCGCTGGTTTCCCGCACGCCGGCCAGCGTATCCAACAGCCGGGCGGCGGCCTGCGGTTCGCCGGCGGCGATAAGGAGACGGCTCTGGCTGAGCGCGATATATCCGCCGGCAGCCTCCGTCTGGCTAAGGGTCTGCAGGCGAAGCAGCAGCGCGTCGGCGGCCAGTTTGTCGCCCGCGTGAAGGGCAACGGCAATCCGCTCCGCCAGCAGCGGAGCCTGCGCCCGCAGCCAGCCGCGCTGGGCCGCCAGCCCTTCGGCATGCAGTAATAGTGATTCGGCTTCCGCCAGTCTCCCCATTTCACGGGCCTGACGGGCCAGGATGATATAGCCGCGGCTAAGGCCGTCGGGCGGACAGAAGTTGTCGATGGTCTCCAGACGCGGAACCAGCAGGCTTTGCGCCTGCTCGCCCTTCCCTTGCTCCCAGGCTATCTCGGCGAGAATGGGCGCCAGGGTAGCGCCGCTGCTGGCGTTCTCGCCGGTATGCTGCTCCGCATAGCGCAGCGCCCCCGCGGCCTGACGTTCCGCTTCGGCGAGATTCCCCTGGCGCAAATAGCTCTGCGCCATGACAAAGGCCCGGTAGACCGTCACGAACAGGTTGCGGTTAGCAACGCTGACGCCGGATACCCGCTGCTGCACCTCCAGCGCCTGCTGCGGCCGGGAGTCCGCCAGATGGCAGTAGCTGAGGATGTTGCACACCAGGCCATCAACCCAGATATCGCCGCAGGGCACCTCGCGCAGCAGCGGTTCGACAATAGCGATACTGCGGGCAATATTGTCGGCAAAGGCTTCGCAGATCGCGCGAACGACCCGCAGCTTCACCCACGAGCTGTGGGCCAGCGCCCCACCATGCGCCGCCGATTGCGTCTCAATGGCGTCGAGCAGCTGGCGAGCGTCGCTAAACCGGAAGCGGTGGGCTAACGCCCAGGCCAGATTAAGCTGAAGCTCGATGCGCGACGGGTCGAGATTGGCTGGCAGGTAGCGTATCCACTGCACCAGGGTATCGATATCCCCCTCCTCCGCCAGAGACTGCGCGCCCGCTTCCGCATCCCTGGCCGCCGATTTTCCGGCGGCCAGCGCATGGCGTATCGCCTCGGCCCACAGCTGCTGCGCGGCGAACCAGGCGCTGGCGCGATCGTGCAGCTGGCGAATATCAATATCCCCGCCGTGGCGCAGGCGATGCAGCAGCGCGTCGCGCATCAGCGGGTGATAGCGAAACCAGCGGCCGCTGTCGTCCAGCGCGGAAAGAAACAGATTGTGCTGCGCTATCCACCTCAGCATCTCGCCGCCGTTATGGCGGCCGCAGACGGCATCGCACAGATCCGGATGCAGGCGATTAAGCACGGAGGTATGCAGCAGGAAGTCGAATACTTCGGGCGGCAGCGGCGCGAAAATCACTTCATCCAGATAGCGGGAGATTGACCGCGAGCCGGCGCCGAAGCCCATCGCCGTAGACGCGTCCGGGGAGAGCGCGGCCATTTTCATTCCCGCGACCCACCCTTGTGTAAGCGCGATAAGCCGGGGGATCGCCTGCGGATCCAGCCCCGACGCGCCAGCGAAATAAGCGCGGGCTTCGCTGGGGTTAAAGCGCAGCTCCGGGTCATCGACCTCCAGCAGCTGGTCCTGCATATGCAGACGGCTCAGGGCTAAAGGCGGCTGACTACGGCTACCGATGAGCAGATGCAGCGCCGGCGGCGCATGGTGCAGCAGCCAGCTCATTCCCTGATGAATCGCCGGGTCGCTGATGCACTGATAGTCGTCGAGGATCAGGTACAGCGGGTGCGGGCACTGATTAAGCTGATTAACGAGCTCAGCAAAGAACAGGGGGAGCTCGGCCGGAAGCTCACCTTGTAACAGATGCAGAAACGACGGGCTCCACCCCTGCCACAGCGGCCGCAGCGCCTCCTGTACATAGCGCATAAACAGCAGCGGCGCGTTGTCGTCCTCTTCAAGGCTCAGCCAGGCCAGCGCATCCCCTTGTCGAAGGCGGTGCCGGTACCACTGCGCCAGCAGGGTGGTTTTGCCAAACCCGGCGGGCGCGCGCAGCAGGGTTAAACGGCGGGAGACGGCGCCGTCGAGGCGCTGCAGCAGGCGCTCCCGCGACAGCAGGCTTTCCGGCGTACGGGGCGGCGTAAAGCGCGTGGAAATAAGCGGCAGCGTCCCGGTGAAACGTAAAGGTTCCTGATGAACAAACGCTGTCAGTGAATCATCCTCCGAGGGTAAAAAAGCCATACCGCGATTACTCCTTAAATCCAGTCCGTACGCTCATTATCCCCCCCATCAGGGGGGTAGGCCACGCTTATTGCGCCCGATAGAGTAGTGCCATTCGCCGCAGCGGCTACGACGACATCGGCCGCGGGCCTCCCTGGTTTATTAATCAGTACAAGGTGAGTACAGACATGGCTATCGAAAATAAAGTTGCGCTGGTGACCGGCGCCGGTCAGGGCATTGGTCGCGGTATCGCGTTGCGTCTGGCTAAAGACGGCGCGTCGGTGATGCTGGTCGACGTGAACCCGGAAGGGATTGCCGCCGTCGCCGCCGAAGTGGAAGCGCTGGGGCGTAAAGCGGCCACCTTCGTCGCTAACATCGCCGACCGCGCGCAGGTATACGCCGCCATTGATGAAGCGGAAAAACAGCTGGGCGGCTTTGATATTATCGTGAACAACGCCGGGATCGCCCAGGTTCAGGCGCTGGCCGATGTGACGCCTGAAGAAGTGGACCGCATCATGCGCATCAACGTTCAGGGTACCCTGTGGGGCATTCAGGCGGCGGCGAAAAAATTCATCGATCGTCAGCAGAAAGGGAAAATCATCAACGCCTGCTCTATCGCCGGTCATGATGGTTTCGCGCTGCTGGGCGTCTATTCCGCCACCAAATTTGCCGTACGCGCCCTGACGCAGGCAGCGGCGAAAGAGTACGCCAGCCGCGGCATCACGGTAAACGCCTACTGTCCGGGGATTGTGGGAACCGGAATGTGGACCGAGATCGATAAGCGTTTCGCCGACATTACCGGTGCGCCGGTGGGCGAAACCTATAAAAAATACGTGGAAGGCATCGCCCTTGGCCGCGCCGAAACGCCGGACGATGTGGCAAGCCTGGTCTCTTATCTGGCAGGCCCGGACTCCGATTATGTTACCGGTCAGTCGATTCTGATCGATGGCGGTATTGTTTACCGTTAAGGGATAAACCCGGCGCAGAACGCGCCGGGTTTTTGCGGGATTACGCGTTAGCCGCGGGCTCCTGCGGCTTGTCGCTGCGGGTGTTTTCCAGCATCCGGCGAACCGGAACAATCAGCAGGCACAGCACCGCGGCGCAGATCAGCAGCGCAATGGAGCAGCGTGCGAACAGGTCAGGCAGCATATCCAGCTGATCGGCCTTCACGTGCCCGCCAATCAGGCCCGCCGCCAGGTTACCCAGGGCGCTGGCGCAGAACCACAGCCCCATCATCTGGCCGCGCATTCTTTCCGGCGCCAGCAGGGTCATGGTCGCCAGGCCAATCGGGCTAAGGCACAGCTCCCCCAGCGTCAGCATCAGAATACTGCCCACCAGCCACATCGGCGAAACGCCCGCGCCGTTGTTGCTCAGGACGTTTTGCGCCGCCAGCATCATCAGGCCAAAGCCCGCCGCCGCGCATAAAATACCGATAACAAACTTAGTGATGCTGCTCGGACGGACGTTTTTGCGCGCCAGCGCAGGCCATGCCCAGCTGAATACCGGCGCCAGCAAAATAATAAACAGGGCGTTGATCGACTGGAACCACACCGCCGGGATCTCGAAGGAGCCGAGCATACGGTTGGTATAGTCGTTAGCGAACAGGTTAAACGAGGTCGGTTTCTGCTCAAACGCCGACCAGAAAAAGGCGGCGGAGATGAGCAGGATAAAGCATACCAGCAGGCGGGCGCGCTCTTTGCGGCTCAGTCCGGCGAAGACGAACAGGTAGATAAAATAGAGCACCACCGACGCCGCAATCACGTAGACCAGCACGCTGGCGACCGCCACCGGGTTAATCACGATAACGCCCTGGGCAATCAACGCGATGATAACCGCCACACCGACCGTCAGCGCCAGCAGCCATGCGCCGACGCCGTTTCGTTTCACTACCGGGCTGTTCCAGGTGGAGTCGAGGCCGACTTCGCTGTCGTAGCGTTTCATCGCCGGAACGGCAAAGACGCGGAAGATAATCAGCGCGACCAGCATCCCGATGCCGCCGATGCCGAAGCCCCAGTGCCAGCCGTGAGATTTAATCAGCCAGCCGGAGATCAGCGGGGCGATAAACGACCCCATGTTGATGCCCATATAGAACAGCGAGAAGCCGCCGTCGCGGCGCGCATCGCCTTTCTTGTACAGCGTACCGACCATCACCGAAATACAGGTTTTGAACAGGCCGGAACCGAGCACGATAAACATCAGGCCAATAAAGAACAGGCTATCCCCCATCACCGCCGACAGCGCGATGGAGAGATGGCCGAGGGCGATCAGAATCGAGCCGTACCAGACCGCCTTTTGTTGCCCGAGCCAGTTATCCGCCAGCCAGCCGCCGGGCAGTGCGGCAAGATACATGGTCCCGGCAAAGATCCCGACAATGGCCGACGCGTTCTCGCGCGCCAGCCCCATCCCGCCGTCATAGACGGTGGCCGCCATAAACAGGATCAGTAATGGTCGAATACCGTAAAACGAGAACCGTTCCCACATTTCGGTGAAAAACAGCGAACCGAGGGGGTAAGGATGACCAAAAAAGGTCCGAGTTTCATTTTTATTAACAGAGGAATGCATAACTTCTCCCAAAGATGTCCGCAGCGCTTTAACGCAGCGGAAAGCGTGTTGGCCTTTTATACACAAGGCCAATCATTCACATTTAATGTGACGTAATTTAACCATTTGATAACCTAATAATGGTCCTGTCTAGTCCCTTCCCCCAACTTTTTAGATGAAAAGTCGACAAACGTCTACTTTTACAGATTTAAAGTTGGCGACAGAGGAAATGTGATTGACAGAGGCATTCATGACAAAAATGATACTTTTTCATTTACTTACAAGGATTTAAGAAATCACCCTGGCAACTTCATCCCGCCAGAAAACCCGGGCGATAAAAGGGGTAAAAGCGGGAAAAAACAGCATTAATGGGGGCTTTATTGAGTAATGCCGTTTAATGACATTCTCATCGACTCAAACCAGGAGGAACTCGCGGCAGGAAATATCCAACCTGCAGCCGGAAGAACGATCGAAGCGAGCATCCCGGCTCATTGGCCCATTGGCGGAGAGGAAATATCTACAGATAGCGGATCAAAAAGACGATAAGCTCCTCAATCAGCTGTGGCTTCATGACTCTAAAAATATTCTTAAACTTTTTATGGGATATTTTTACAATGCGCCATTTCGCTTTTGATGCCGTCAGCCGCAGGGTGAGCCTGACTTTCAGCGACAGGCTTTCTTCAGATACAATAATCCGCACTTTATTTCTTGCGTAGTCATATTTGAAACTAATATCAAAAAAGAAACCATCGTTTGCCACGGTGATTTTTTTAGCATCACCAAAAGAACCCTTGGTAACTTTATTATCAGGATTTGCTTTTAGATGTGACAATATTGAGACATATAAGCACACGAATTTTATTTTAAACTCACGCCGCTGTCGCTTTATCTCCTCCTTTTCCTTCCTTAATCTTTCCAGGCTATTTGTCATCGAACTCATTTATTCTTCCTGCCATATGATTTATATCCTATATAATCACCAGCGAGGTTTTTAAGACAGGATAGCATCACGATAATTCTCCATGCGAATAATCAGACAACGCCTCAGAATGTTATTTCTGTAGCGTTCGTTAGTATCCGCTCATTATGGCTTGCATAATGACAATATATAAAATATGGTTTTTACTGCCATAACGCGATTCTGACATAAAGATTGAAATAAAATCCACTTTTTATTTCATTGGACATGTTTTTCAGAAGTTTCGCGTTACATTTTAAATGTCCGCGCGCTAAGAATTATATTAGCTACGCGCATAATGTATTGAAAACTTTTAAAAAGGGAGAGAACCAGTAACCGTTTGTTCGTTGACGGATAAGCCGATGCTCCCGATGGCATACAGGAACGTTTGAGGGGCTATACCCTTCAGGGGGTATCTTTCCTGTACGCCACTATCAACGACGCTTTAATCCAGCGCGCTTTAATTGCGCTATATTCGGGAGAAGCCGTCACTTTCTCCAGCGCCGGATTGATACGCGGCGCAATACCGAGCCCTTTACCGTAGTACTCCGGATCGGTGCGCCTCTGCCGGAACAGAACGCTAGAGGTGCGCCTCTTCATCCAGGGAGATCACCTGAATGCCGGCATTACGATACGCCTGAACGTCATCGGGCAGACGATCGACCACCACGGTATCAATCCGATCCGCGGCGGTAAACTGGGCAAGCGAGGTATTATTCAGCTTGCTATAGTCGCAGACGATAATCACCTGGCTGGCGTGTTCAACCATGCCGCGTTTCGTTTCTGCCAGCATGATATCGGCCACGCAGGCGCCGTGTTTCAGCGACAGCGAATTGGCGCCCATAAACGCTTTATCGACGTTCAGGGTATCAAGAATGGAGCGTCCGTTGATCGCCACCACGCAGTGGTACCCCTTCTTCACGATCCCGCCCAGCAGAATGGTTTGAATCGAGGGGCTGGCTTCCAGCTCGCGGGCGATTTGGTAATCGTTGGTGACCACCGTGACGTTTTGTCGGTCGCGAATATTGCGCGCGATATGCAGGGTCGTCGTGCCGGTATCCAGCACGATAATGTCGCCATCCTCAACCAGCGCCGCTGCGCGCTGGCCGATCCGCTCTTTCGCGCTGAGGTTGACAATTTCACGCGCGTCCGACGCCTGTTCAAAGCTCGCCCGCGTGCGAAGGACGGCGCCGCCGTGGGTACGGGTCAGCAGTCCCTCCTCTTCCAGCTGGCGGAGATCGGCACGAATGGTGGCGCCAGATACATTAAAGACGTCACACATCTCAGAAACAGCCACTTTGCGTTTTTCCCTGAGAATACTGAGCAACTTCTCCTGTCTTTCTTCTGCAAACATTCTGCCTCTCTCTTATTTACGGCACGTTACGCGCGACGCGGCGCTGGCTTACCGTTGCTTATCAGTCGGGTCCTGCGCTCAGGGCATCCAGCCTGTCGTATAAGGCGGCGGATTGCCGGTAGAGCGTATCAAAAAGCTCGCTGCAGGCGTGGTAATAATCCCGCAGACGGGGATCCGGCGAAATCAGCTTATCGAACTGCACCGTCTGCCTCACGCCGCTGGCAAAATCCGCGTACAGCCCCGCGCCAACCCCGGCGATAATACCGCATCCGGTGACGCCATTCTCCTGATTGCGCGTAGATAATATCGGAAGATTGTACGCCGCGGCTTTGATTTCAAGCCACAGCGGGCTGCGCGCGCCGCCGCCGGAAGCGATCATTTGTTGCGGATATTGCCCGCACGCCTGCAGCTGGCGCAGATTGCGCCAGGACGCAAAGGCCACCCCTTCCAGGACCGCGCGGAATAAATGACCGCGGCGATGCTTGCGCTGCAGGCCGAAGAACTGCGCCCGCGAGTTCGTGTGTTCGGCCAGACGCTCTCCCGTCAGATAGGGAAGAAAGAGCAGCCCTTCCGCACCGGCCGGCACCGCCGCCGCTTCCTGCAAAAGCTGCGGGTGGGTAATCTGGTTATCGGCAAGCGCCAGCCGCGCCCAGCGGACGGCATCGCCGCCGGCGTCGAGAATCGTAAATCCGCCCCAGGCCGCGTTAGCCAGATGAAGGTTATTGACCAGCGGGTGGCGTAACGGCCGCGGCGACACTACGGTGATCAGCGTCGACGTGCCGGTGGAGTCGGACGCCATCCCCGGCTCATATACTCCCGAGCCCAGCAGAGAGGCCGCCATGTCCGACGTACCGGCAACCACCGGGATCCCTGGAGGCAGGCCCGTCAGGCCGGCGGCGCGTGGGGTTACCTGGCCGATAATGTCGCTGGAAAGTTTGAGGTCCGGTAGCTGATCGACCCGCAGGCCAAACGTTTCGCAGGCTTGCGAAGACCAGGCGCGGGTTTCGCTGTCCATCAGGAAATAGCAGGACGCCTCGCTATAGTCGGTCGCCAGGGCGCCGGTCAGCATGAAATTAATATAGTCCTTCGGCATTAACACCTTGGCGAGCTTTGACCAGCGCTCCGGATGATGTTCACGCCACCAGGCTAATTTGAAAGCGGGCCACGCCGCCGCGGGTGGATTATTTAAATGCGCCAGCCACTTTTCCCGCCCTTCGCGCGCGGTAAAAGCTTCCACCTGCGGCTGGCTGCGCTTGTCATTCCACAGCAGCGCCCTGTCCTCCACCAGCTCGCCGCGATCGTCCAGCAGGACGGTGCCGTGCATCTGCCCGCAGGCGCCAATAACCGCAATCTGCGCAGCCGTTTCAGGATAGCGGTAAAGCACCTCGCGTATACAGTCGCAGGCGGCCTGCCACCATAAAGACGGGGCCTGTTCTGACCAACCCGCACGCGGCGTGGTCTGTTCATACTCTCTTTGCGCAAAGCCGACCATCGTGCCGTCAACGCGCAAAAGAGCGGCGCGGGTACTGCCAGTGCCAACATCAATCGTGAGTATTTTATCTTTCATCACTGACTCCGGTGACGTCTTAAGGCGGGCCATCAGGCCCGCGGTCTCTCAGTTTAATCGGCGTTCAGCTCGGGAAAGCGTTCCGGGTGCTGCTCCAGTTCAGCCAGCACCTTTGTGACCGCGCCATGGCTCATGCCAAAGCGGCGGACGCCAAGCTGGTACAGGGCGCGCACCGTTGCCAGATCGCGAATCCCCCCGGCACCTTTGATATCGATTCGTCCTTTAAGCTGGTCGGCAATAATGCTGACTTTTTCCACCGTCGCGCCGGTCGGCGCCCAGCCGGTGGAGGTTTTGACCCACTTCATCCCCACCTCTACGGCGATATCGCACACGCGGCGAATCTGCTCCTCATTGAGATAGTGCGTTTCGAGGATCACCTTCGCCGGTACCGGCGCGGCGGCCTCCACCACGCGGCGCAAATCTTCGCGCACATAGTCATAATCGCCGGATAACACTTTGCCGATATTCACCACCATATCCACTTCGCGGGCGCCATCGGCAATCAGCTGCCGCACTTCCTGAACCTTGGTGTCAGTCGCATGCCCGCCGCCGGGAAAGCCGACCGGCCCGCCAATCATCACCTCTCCCGTCCCCTGCTGCGGCAGCAACGTACTGAGAAAACGCGTCCAGCAGGGCAGAACGTGGACGGAAATAATGTTGTATCGGGCTGCCAGCTCGGCGCAGGCGCGAACGTCCGCTTCGGTACTGGTGGCCTGGACTGCGCTCAGGTCGACTAAACGTGCAAAACGACGGGTTGTTTCATTCATGGTTTTATCCTGCTCTTTGTTTTTAGTTGCTTTCATTTAATGCTCTTAATCGGCTTAAATCCATTTAAAAACGCATCAAATGAAAATAACGTGATCAAATTAGCATTTTTTTATTTTCATTTGCTTTTAATTAGCAGACAGAAAATGAGCGATGCCCTTGATGAACGGGCGTAAACGGGCATAAACGGGCGCAAAGGCAATATTGCATTTATTTTTGTTTGTTTTTGTTTATGCCTGAATAACGGGCGAGAGAGCGAAACCGCTGCCGGATATGACGCCAAAATGCGTACGCTGTCACATTGACCGGCGACAAAACGGTCGCCTTCGCCGGATATTCCGGAGGTCTCAACGCCCTGCGCAAGGGAAAGGTAATCTGATTATGTACTTCAGGAGAGAGCTATGTTGCCGCTGGAACGTCATCGTTTGATTGTTGAACTGCTGGGCCAACGCGGCGTGATGCGGGTGAATGAGATTGCGCAAGCGACTCGGGTCTCCAGGGAAACGATTCGCCGCGATCTGAGCGAGCTGGAACGGAAAGGGATCTTAAATCGGAGCCATGGCGGAGCGCTGGCGGCGGAGAACCCGCTGCCGGCGATCCGAGCGGCGTCGCCCGCCCTGCCGGTCGAAGATAGCCAGGGAAGCTTTCAGCAGAGAACGCTGCTGCACAGCGAAGGAAAAATGCGCGTTGCCCGCAAAGCGCTGCAATGTCTCCAGCCGGGACAGACCATTGTCCTGGACGGCAGCAGCACCAGCTGGTTTTTGGCCCGGCAGATGCCGGAGATGGCGCTAACGGTTATCACGCCCTCTATCCGCATCTTGCAAACGCTGATGAGCAGACGCTCGTTGCATCTCGTGGGACTGGGGGGCGATTTTTCCCCGACCGAGGAGGCGTTCTTCGGTGAAACCGCCTCACGAACGCTGCGGGAGTACGCCGTCGATACGCTCTTTTTCTCCTGCCAGGGGCTGGAGCGCGATAGCGGCTTATATGCGGGTACGGAAGCCCACGCCGCCCTGTTGAAACAGATGATGCTGGCCGCCCGTCAGACCGTGGCATTGGTCGACGGCAGCAAGCTGGGGCGAACAGGCGTCGCGCGGATCGGCGGATTGGGCGAGCTGGACTGTTTAATCACCGAAAAGTTTGTCGATCCGCTGCTGGAAAAAGAGATGACCTGGCATAACGTCGGGCTACAGATCGCCTGAGTACGCCGTCATGACGTGACGGTGACTACGCGCATTGTCGAAACGCTGCTTCCCGCGGCAGGGCCAGACTTTGCCTGAAATCAGCCACTACCGGAATAAAAGAGGCCTTATGCGTTATTACCTTTCTCCCTCGCTCATGTGTATGGACATGATGAAGCTGGCGGAACAGCTGCACTTTTTAAACGGCAAAGCCGACAGGCTGCACGTCGACGTGATGGACGGGCACTATGTGAAAAACCTGGCGCTATCGGCCAGCTTTGTGGCGCAGATTCGGCCCTATACGTCGCTTCCCATTGATGTCCACCTGATGGTCGAAGAGCCCGACCCGTTTATCCCGGCGCTGATAGAAGCCGGAGCAGACGCCATTTCACTGCATCCGGAAACCATCTGCCGCGAAGCTTTTCGGGTCATCAATATGCTTCGCCAGGCGGGGAAAGAGGTGGGGATGGTGCTCAATCCCGCCACGCCGGTTGAGAGCATCCAGCACTATCTGCATCTGCTCGATAAGGTCACGGTGATGACCGTCGATCCGGGCTATGCCGGTCAGCCGTTTATTCCCGAAATGACCGCCAAAATCGCGCAGCTTCATCAGTTAAAAGAGAGCCGCAGCCTCAACTTCTTGCTGGAAGTCGACGGCTCATGTAACCGCAACACCTACCGTGAGCTGCTGGGAGCCGGGGCGCAGGTATTGGTGATGGGCAGCAGCGGTTTATTCCGCCCGGATATGCCGCTCGAGCAGGCCTGGGAAAAAATGTCCCGGGATCTGTCCGCCGCGCTGCACTCCCCCGAGCACGTATAAAGGAGCGAATGATGTCAGGAAAAGTCTGTGTTTTTGGTTCATTCAATTTCGACATGGTGGCCAGAGTGGAGCGCTTTCCGGTGCCGGGCGAGTCGTTAGTGGCCTGCGGGAGCATGACCAGCGCCGGCGGAAAAGGGGCGAACCAGGCCACCGCCGCGCTAAAAGCGGGGGCGAATGTTCACTATATCGGCAAGATTGGCAATGATACCTTCGGCCATTTTGCCCGCCGTCATCTGAAGGGCGTGGGGTTTAACGCCGTGACGCTGCTGGTCGCCGAAGACGTCCCCACTGGCAATGCGCTGATTTATGTGGCCGGCAACGATGCCGAAAACATGATTGCCGTCGACCCCGGCGCGAATATGACGGTGACCGATGATGAAATCGCCGGCTGCATTCCCGCTATCGGCTGCGCGGATGTGGTGCTGGTTCAGCTGGAGAATAATCTTTCCGCCATTGAACAGGTCGTTGACGCCGCGAAAGCAGCCGGGGCCTTCGTGGTGCTCAATCCCGCCCCCTGGCAGCCCGTTGAGCACGCCTTTCTAAGCAAAGTGGATTTGCTCACGCCGAACGCCACAGAGGCCGGGTTAATGACCGGGCGCCGGGTTGACTCTCTGGCGGCCGCGGCCGAGGCCGCCGATGCGCTGCATGCTCAGGGCGCGCGCAACGTCATTATCACCCTAGGCGCAAAGGGCGCCCTGCTGAGCGAGCAGGGCGTGAAATTCCCTATTCCGTGCTTTCCTTCTCATCCCCGCGATACCACCGGCGCGGGCGATGCCTTTAACGGCGCGCTGGCGGCGCGTCTGGCCTGCGGCGAGCCGCTGCATAGCGCGGCCCGATTTGCGGCGGCGTACGCCGCCGTCAGCGTCGAAAAGCAGGGCGCATCATCTTTACCGGATTACCAGGAGGCACGAGAACGGCTTTTACGTGCCGCCTCTGATTATGAAATGGCTTAAACCCTACTGTATAAAAACCATTAAGAGGATAGCTCAATGAGTACGCTAATCACGGATAAGGTCGATAAAGCGGCGGTCCACAATGAAAAACTGGACACCAGCGCGTATTTACCGCACACCCCCTGGCTGCAATTTTTACTGGTCTGTTGCCTGTTTGCGCTATGGGGGATGGCGGGCAACCTGAATGATATTTTGATCGCCCAGTTTAAAAAGGGCTTCGATTTAACGGATACCCAGACGGCGCTGGTGCAGTCGATTTTTTTCCTCGGCTACTTCTTTGTCGCCCTGCCTGCGGCGGCGCTGATTAAGCGTTATTCCTATAAAGCGGCGATTATTATTGGGCTGTGCCTGTACGCCCTCGGCTGTTTCCTGTTCGTCCCGGCCGCGCAGATCATGACCTACGGCGCGTTCCTCGCCTGCCTGGGGGTGATCGCCTGCGGACTCTCTTTTCTGGAAACCTCGGCAAACACCTACTCCAGCCTGCTGGGCCCGATCCACTCCTCCACCCAGCGCATTAACTTTTCGCAGATCTTCAACTCGCTGGGCGTGATTTCCGGCGTGCTGATTGGCCAGGTGATGGTCTTCGGCGAAAACGATCCGAGCCATGAACAGCTGCTGGCGATGCCCGCCGCCGCCGCGGACGCCGCGCGCCATCAGATGGTCGGCCAGGTGGTCGGGCCCTATCTGATTATCGGCTCCGTGCTGGTGGTGCTGGCGCTGGTGTTCGTGTTTATTAAATTCCCGTCGTGCAAGGGCACGCCCTCTCAGCAGCAGCAGCTCCCGACGGAAAGCATGGGGCCTACGCTGAAACGCCTGTTTGCCATCCCGCGCTTTCGCCTCGGGATCCTGTCGCAGTTTTTGTACGTCGGCGCCCAGGTTGGCGTATGGAGCTTCACGATTCGCTTTGTGCAGCTCGTGCAGCAGGGCACCAGCGAGCACTCCGCGACTTACTGGCTGCTGGCTTCTCTGGTGATTTACGCCGTGGGTAAAACCGTGGCCACCTGGTTGATGAACCGCCTGAATCCGGCGCTGCTGCTCGGTACCTTTGCCCTGGCCGCCACCGCCCTTTTACTGGTTGCCGTATTCAGCAGTTCAATGCTGGCGGTCTATGCGCTCATTCTGGTCAGCTTCTGTATGGCGCCATGCTGGCCGACAAACTTTGGTCTGGTCATCAAAGGGATGGGGAAAGATACCCAGACCGCAGGCTCGATCGTGGTGATGTCGATTATCGGCGGGGCCGTTATTCCGCTGGTAATGGGCATTATCTCGGATATGAACGGCGGCAATATGCAAATCGCTTTTATCGCCCCACTTGTGTGCTTTGTGTATGTCGCTTTCTACGGTTTCTGGTGCGTGCGTAAGGGGGTATAACATGCGCGAACTGATCAACACGATTGCTCATATTGGCTATCAGGTCAGCGACTTAACGCGTTCGCTTGCCTTCTATGAACCGCTGGGCTTTCAGCGCCAGCAGCGGTTTAGCAAACCGTCGCCGCAGGGCGCTATTGAAGTCGCGTTTCTTGAAATGGCGGGCGCCGTCCTCGAGCTGTACCAGCTTCCCGAAGGAACGCCTTTTGACGCCCCTCGCTGCGGTATCGATCATCTGGCGTTGGAAGTCAGCGACCTGGATGCGGTGCAGCAGCGGCTGGCGGCGCTCGGTTATCCGCTCGATGAAGGGCCGATTGAGGAAGAAAATGTGCGCTTCCTGCTTATTCGCGGCCCCGATGGCGAACGGCTCGAGTTCGATGCCTTTAAGCGCTAAACGGCCGGGCTGATCCCCTTCTCCCTTTTAGGCCCGGTTAACACGGGTCTAAAAGCGGGCTTCCTCAGGCTTTACAAAAGCCTGCCTGATTCCAGATTTTCGCCCCCCCACCCGACCTCTCCTGCCTATTGTGCAATGTTACAAAATTGCTTCTGTTTTGTTGATTTTCTATTGTGAGCCATTCGGCAATTTCCTCTCCTGAATTTCCCCAGACTACTTCCAGTCAATACGTAATATCAGGAGAGACAAATGAGCAGCACCTCCGCCGACTTCCAGAATCTGTACCAGGCCCTGAGCCACAGCGCCGCCCGCAGCCCGGATGCCCTGGCGCTGGCGTTTGAGGATCGGCGCTATCTGTACCGCGATTTTCACCTGCGGGTACAGCGAGCGATGGCGCAGCTTGACCAGGTCTGGTCGCTGCGCAAAGGCGATCGAATCCTGCTGGCCTGGGGGAATCATCCCGCTTTTTGCGAAGTCCTTTTTGCCGCGCTTGGTCTGGGCATCGAAGTGGTGCCTTTCAGCACGAAGCTTAAGCAGGCCGAAAGCGAGGAGCTGGTGGGCCATATCGCCCCGCGGGTCGTGCTGTTCGATGCGACCGTGCAGGACTGGCTGAAAAACACCCCCGACGCGCGCGCGGTTTCGCTCAGCGAATGGCAGGCGCTCCCCCTTCCCGAACCGCTGACCCGCCAGCCGGTCCCGGTTAACCGCGACGATACGGCGGTGATGATGTTCACCTCCGGTACCACCGGAGAGCCTAAAGGGGCGATTATCACGCACAATAACCTGCTCTGCGCGATTGACGCCTATACGCAAAAACTGAATCTCACCGCCGCGGATAGCACCATTCTGGCGGTACCTATCTATCACATCACCGGCCTGTCGGCGCTGCTGGCGCTGTTTATTAGCCTCGGCGCGAGCATCTGGCTGCAGCACCGGTTCAACGCCCCGCAGGTGATCGGCACCCTGCGCGAACAGAACATTACCTTTCTGCACGGCTCGCCAACCATCTTTATCCTTCTCTGCCAGGCGGCACGCGAGCAGAGCGCCAGTCATCCTGGCGATTTCCCCGCGTTACGCACGATTGCCTGCGGCGCGGGCCATCTGAGCGATGGACTGATCAACGAGTTAAAAACCCTGTTCCCGCATACGGCGATTCAGCCGATCTACGGGCTCACCGAAACGACCTCACCCGCGACGATTTTTCCGGGCGACGTCTGGGGCAGCGATAAATGCGGCAGTTCGGGCCAGGCGATCCCCGGCCTCGCCATTACGATCCGCAACGATCGCCAGCAGCTCCTCCCCGCCGGGCAAATCGGGCATATCTGGCTAAAAGGCGACGTGGTGATCCGCGAGTACTGGCAGCACAGCGAACGACGCCCTAGCTGCGATGCGCAGGGCTGGTTTTGTACCGGCGACCTGGGCTATCTCGACGATGAAGGCTGGTTGTACATAAAAGACCGCAGCAAGGACATGATCAATCGCGGCGGAGAGAAGATTTACTCGCTGGAGCTGGAAAACATTCTCTCTACCTATCGGGGAGTGCGGGAAGTTGCCGTCATCCCGACCCCCAGCCCGATCTATGGCGAAGAGCCGGTGGCGTTTATCGTGCCGGACGGCCAGCACCACCTGACCAGCGAAGAGATCCTCGGCTGGCTGAAGGTCAAAATCGCCCGCTTTAAGCTGCCGGCGCGCATTATTTTCACCCGCGTTTTACCGCGCACCCATAACGGAAAAGTGAGCAAACAACAGCTCAAAACGCGCCTCGCGGAATCCATCATCACGCTATCAACGGAGGATAAAAAGTGAGCAGCAAATTTATCGACGCCCATCAAGCGGCCCAGCGGGTCGCCAGCGGCGACACCGTCTGCACCGTCGGGATGACGCTAATCGGCGCGGCGGAGTCCATTTTAAGCGCTATCGAAGCGCGCTTTCTGACCGCGGGCGAACCGCGCGACCTGACGCTGCTGCATGCCGCCGGGCAAAGCGATCGCCAGCGCGGCATCCAGCACTTCGCCCACCCGGGTATGGTAACGCGGCTTATCGGCTCGCACTGGGGCCTGGCGCCGCGCTGGATGGCGATGATCAACAACAACGAAGTGGAAGCCTGGTGCCTGCCGCAGGGGCAGATCGTCCATCTCTATAGCGCGATGGCCGCCGGGCTTACCGGGCGGCTTTCCCCCGTCGGGCTCGGTACCTTTGTCGATCCGCGCATGGAAGGCGGGCGGATGAACGCCCGCACCCGCGAACGGCCCGATCTGATCGAGCACGTGACGTTTCGCGGCGACGAATATCTGTTCTACCCGGCCATTCCTCTGGACGTGGTCATTGTGCGCGGCACCCATGCTGATGAAGAGGGCAACCTCACGACCGATGAAGAGGTGATGAAGCTGGAAGTTCTGCACGCGGTTCTCGCCGCCAGACGCTATGGGGCGAAGGTGCTGGCGCAGGTGAAATATCGCGTGGCGAAAGGCTCGCTGCATCCGAAAAGCATCACCGTTCCCGGCAACCTAATCGACGCCATTGTGGTATGCGAAGAGCCACAGACGGATCACCGCCAGACCTCCAGCTGGGACTTCGATCCGGCGCTGTGCGGCGATATCCAGCTTCCCGCCGCGCAGAACGCGCCGCTGCCGCTCGACCTGCGCAAGCTTATCGGGCGGATTGCCTGCCGCTATCTGACGCCCGGCTGCGTCATCAATCTCGGCACCGGCATTCCTAACGATGTTATTGGCGCCATCATTCACGAAGAACGGCTCGGCGAGCAGGTCACCATCACCGTGGAGTCAGGGATCTACGGCGGGCAGCAGGCGGGCGGCGTTGATTTCGGCATCGGTCGTAACCTGAGCGCGATGATAAGCCACCAGGATCAAATGCTCTATTACAACGGCGCGGGGGTCGATATCACCTTTATGGGCGCCGGCGAGATGGACCCGCACGGCCACGTCAACGCCACGCGGCTCGGCGCATCCTGCCCCGGCGCGGGCGGTTTTATCGATATCACCCAGAATGCCCGCCACGTCGTGTTCTGCTCCTCTTTTACCGCCAAAGGGCTGGAGATCGCCTGTGAACAAGGGGCCCTGCATATCCGCCGCGAAGGCGAGGTACGCAAATTCGTCGCCGGGGTGAATCAGGTTTCCTACAACGGCGAGCTGGCCCGCGCCAAAGGACAAACCATGCATTACGTCACCGAACGGGCGGTTTTCGAACTGCGCCCGGAGGGGCCGGTGCTGACGGAAATCGCCCCCGGTATCGATCTTGAGCGCGACATCCTGGCGCATATGGATTTTCGTCCGGCGATCGCCGCGGATCTTCAGGTTATGGACAGCCGCTTGTTCACCCCGCAGCCCTGCGGCCTCGCGGAACATCTGTCCCGGAATTCATCCTCTGACTCATAAGGAAATTAGCTATGAAACTTGCCAGTAAAACCGCCATTGTTACCGGCGCCGCGCGCGGTATCGGCTTTGGCATTGCCCAGGTGCTTGCGCGGGAAGGCGCGCGAGTGATCATCGCCGATCGCGACACGCACGGCGAAGCCGCCGCCGCGTCCCTGCGCGAATCGGGCGCACAGGCGCTGTTTATCAGCTGCAATATCGGTGAAAAAGCGCAGGTCGAAGCGCTGTTTTCCCAGGCCGAAGAGGCGTTTGGCCCGGTGGATATTGTGGTGAATAACGCCGGAATCAACCGCGACGCCATGCTGCACAAACTCTCCGAAGCGGACTGGGACACGGTGATCGATGTCAATCTGAAGGGCACTTTTCTCTGTATGCAGCAGGCCGCCATCCGCATGCGCGAGCGCGGCGCGGGCCGCATTATCAATATCGCTTCCGCCAGCTGGCTTGGCAACGTCGGGCAAACCAACTATTCGGCGTCAAAAGCCGGCGTGGTGGGGATGACCAAAACCGCCTGCCGCGAACTGGCGAAGAAAGGCGTCACGGTTAACGCCATCTGCCCGGGCTTTATCGATACCGATATGACGCGCGGCGTCCCGGAAAACGTCTGGCAAATCATGATCAACAAGATCCCTGCGGGCTACGCGGGGGAGGCGAAAGACGTTGGCGAGTGCGTGGCGTTTCTGGCGTCCGACGGCGCGCGCTATATCAACGGGGAAGTGATTAACGTCGGCGGCGGCATGGTGCTGTAAGGAGAAAAACGATGACACAGGCTAATGATATTGTGGTTGTCAGCGGCGTTCGTACCGCTATTGGCACGTTTAACGGCAGTCTTAAGCATACCCACCAGCACGATCTCGGGGCAGCGGTTATTCGCGAAGCGATCGCCCGCGCCGGGCTTGCGCCGCAGGATATCGATGAAACGATCGTCGGCAACGTCGGGCAAATCGCCGAAAGCGGTTTTATCGCCCGCATCTGCCAGCTGCGGGCGGGGATCCCGCAGGAGAGCGCCGCGTATTCGGTTAACCGCCAGTGCGGCTCCGGGCTTCAGGCCCTGGCGGACGGCATGATGCAGCTGCAAAGCGGCCAGGCCGAGGTGGTCGTCGCCTGCGGAACGGAAAATATGACCCAGTTGCCCTACTACCTGCGCAAAGCGCGCGATGGCTATCGCATGGGCCACGGCGAGCTGGAAGATGGACTGATCTCCATCCTTACCTGGCCAGAAGGGCCTTATCACAACGGCATCACGGCGGAAAACGTCGCGCAACGCTTCGGTATTACCCGCGAAGCGATGGACGATTTCGCCTGGTCGAGCCAGCAGAAGGCGCTGAAGGCGATCGCTGAGGATCGCTTCCGCGAGCAGATTCTGGCCCTTGAGGTGCCAGACGGCAAAAAAGCGACCCGCCTGTTCGCGACCGATGAACACCCGCGCGACACCCCGCGCGAAAAGCTCGCCGCGCTGCGTCCGGCATTTAAAGCCGACGGCGTGGTGACGGCGGCCAACTCCTCCGGCATTAACGACGGCGCGGCCGCACTGGTGATGATGACCCGCCAGCAGGCGGAACAGCGCGGCTTAACCCCGCGCATGCGGATTCGCGGCTGGGCGGTCGCCGGCTGCGGCGCGGAGATTATGGGGTTTGGCCCCTCTCCCGCTACCCGACGCCTGATGAACCGTCTCAATATGGATGTTCACGCCATCGATTTAATTGAACTCAATGAGGCCTTCGCCGCCCAGGCGCTGGCGGTGATGAACGATCTGCGTCTCGATCCAGCCCGCGTTAACGTCAACGGCGGCGCGATCGCCCTCGGCCACCCGGTGGGCGCCAGCGGTGCGATCCTGCCGGTCAAACTGATGTATGAAATGGCGCGCAGCGGCGCGCGCACCGGTCTGGTCACCATGTGCATCGGCGGCGGCCAGGGGATTTCTATGCTGTTCGAGCGCGAAGGCGCTTAGGAAAAGACGGCCCGAAGTGGGGCTTCGGGCCGGGCGTCGTTCGGGTCAGCACCCGGCGACAACCTGTGAGCTGACGAACGGGATCGACGCGATCCCGGCAAGGCTTCTGACCACGAATACGGGGAAATAATAACCATGTCCGCAATAAATGAAAAGGCGGTAAACGGGACGCAGCTACAGCGCACCCATAAAAAGATCTACCGCCATTTGATGCCGCTGCTTATCGTGGCGTACATCATCAGCTTTATTGATCGTACCAATATTGGCATGGCGAAAGCGACCATGTCGGTGGATATCGGCCTTTCCGCAACCGCATTCGGCCTCGGGGCCGGGTTGTTTTTTCTCACCTACGCGGTGCTGGAGATCCCCAGCAACCTGTTTTTAACCCGGATTGGCGCACGGCGCTGGATCGCCCGCATCATGATCACCTGGGGGATCATCTCCTGCGGCATGGCGTTTGTCACCGGGCCTACGTCCTTTTACGTGATGCGCCTTTTGCTCGGCGCCGCCGAAGCGGGGCTCTATCCGGGCATTATTTACTACCTGACCCTCTGGTTTGGCCGCGAAGAGCGCGCTAAAGCCACCGGTCTGTTCCTGCTGGGAGTCTGCCTGGCCAATATTATCGGCGCGCCGCTGGGCGGATTGTTATTAAGCCTTGATGGAATGTCCGGCTGGCACGGCTGGCAGTGGATGTTCTTTATCGAAGGGCTGCCCGCGATAGCGCTGGCGTTCGTCGTCTGGCGCAGACTGCCGGATAAACCGGCTGACGCCCGCTGGCTGGACAGCAACGACGTGCAGGCAATCAACGCGGTACTGGAGAAAGAAGCCGAGGAGACGCGCCATACGCCGAGCCGTTTTTCCCTGAAAACAGCGCTCACCACCCGCGTATTTTTGTTGCTGGTGCTGATTTACTTTACTCACCAGTTTTCGGTTTACGGCCTGAGTTATTTCCTGCCGGGGATCATCGGTAGCTGGGGCCAGCTTACCCCGCTGCAGATCGGTCTGCTGACCGCCATCCCGTGGATCGCAGCCGCCGCTGGCGGGATCCTGCTGCCGCGCTTCGCCCGGACGGAGCAGCGTTCGCGCAGCATGCTGATGGCCGGATATCTGGTCATGGCGACCGGCATGGCCATTGGCGCAATTGCCGGTCACGGCGTGGCGCTGCTTGGCTTCTCGCTGGCCGCCTTCATGTTCTTCGCCATGCAATCCATCATCTTTAACTGGCTCCCCTCGATCATGAGCGGGCATATGCTGGCGGGCAGCTTCGGCCTGCTTAACTGCCTCGGGCTGTGCGGCGGCTTTCTCGGGCCGTTTATTCTCGGCGCGTTTGAGGACCGCACCGGCGCGGCAACGTCCGGCTTATGGTTCGCCGTCGCGCTACTGATCGTCGGCGCGCTGGTGTCTGTGTTCATCAAAAGTTCGTCATCCCCCGGCAGTGCATCGGCAAAACAGGCCGACGGCGAAAAAGCGTAATCAGGAGGTTCTTATGCGCATCGAAGTCTTACTGGATTTAAAAACTCGACTCGGCGAAAGCCCGGTCTGGGATGTCGAACAGCAGCGTCTTTGGTGGGTGGACAGCCTCGACGGGCGCCTGTTCGCCTGTAACGCGCAGGGCGGCGCGATTAAGAGCTGGGACGTGCGGCAGAAAATTGGCTCTTTCGCCCTGCGCCAGAACGGCGAAGGCGCGGTGGTGGCGCTACAGAATGGCGTGCATCTGCTCGACTTCGCCAGCGGCGAGCTGACGCTACTGCACCATCCGGAAGCGGACCGGCCCTTTAACCGGCTCAACGACGGCAAAGTCGATCGTCAGGGACGTTTTCTGTTCGGATCGATGGATATGCGTGAAGAGGAGCCGAGCGGCGCGCTATATCGCCTGGACGCCGATCTGTCACTGCACGTGCTGAAGAAAAATATCATCGTCTCTAACGCCCCCTGCTGGAGCCCCTCCGGCGAGACGTTCTATTTTGCCGATACCTGGACGGGCGAAATCTGCGCCTGGGACTACAACACCGCGACCGGCGATCTCTCCGGAGAACGAGTCTTTTGCCGTGTCGATCGCAGCGAAGGCGGCGCGGCGGATGGCGCCACCGTGGACAGCGAAGGCTATCTGTGGAACGCGCTGGTCTACGCGGGCAAGCTGGTACGCTACACGCCGGAGGGCAAGGTCGATCGCATCATTGAGATGCCGGTGAAAAAAGTGACCAGCGTAATGTTCGGCGGCGAAAACCTCGACGTGCTGTACGTCACCTCAATGGCACAGCCGCCCCTCCCGCGCTTCCCGGAAGATAATCAGCTGCGCGGCAGCCTGTTCGCCCTATACGACCTGGGCGTGACCGGCGTAGCGGAACGGCGTTTTGCCGGCTAAGCCAACCTCCGGCTCGCCGCGATAACAATAATACCCGGCGAACTGACTCTGACCCTGACACCAGGCGGCGCGCATCATGCTGTCGCGACGCCGCGGAGTAAACACGACTATGACAACAATCAATCACACACCTGCCGGCGAACAAGGTGGAAAAAAGCGGCTGATACATCGTTTCTCCTGGGTTTCGCTGCTGGTTTGCTGGCTAATCTGGGTGCTTAACGCCTACGATCGCGAGATGATCCTGCGCCTTGGCCCGGTCATCTCTAAAGAGTTTTCGCTCTCGCCGGAACAGTGGGGCAACGTCGTCGCCCTGATTATGGTTGCCCTTGCGGTGCTGGATATCCCCGGCTCCATCTGGAGCGATCGCTACGGTTCAGGCTGGAAGCGAGCGCGCTTTCAGGTACCGCTGGTGCTGGGCTATACCGCCCTCTCTTTTCTTTCCGGAATTAAAGCGATCAGCCACGGGCTGACGGCCTTTGTGCTGCTGCGCGTTGGCGTCAACCTCGGGGCCGGCTGGGGCGAGCCCGTCGGCGTCAGCAACACCGCAGAGTGGTGGCCGAAAGAGAAACGCGGCTTCGCGCTGGGGGTGCATCATACCGGCTATCCGATTGGCGCGCTGCTGAGCGGCGTGGTGGCAAGTCTGGTGCTTTCCGCATTTGGCGAAGGCAGCTGGCGCTACTGCTTCCTGCTGGCGCTGATCGTCGCCATCCCGCTGATGATTTTCTGGGCGAAATATTCCACCGCCGATCGCATCAACACGCTTTATCAGCATATCGATAGCCAGGGGATGACGCGCCCGGCGACCCAGGAAAGCAGCCATGTTGCCAAAGGCGAAGGGATGAAGACCTTTTTACGCACCCTGCGCAACCGCAATATTTCGCTAACGGCGGGCAATACCCTACTGACGCAAATTGTCTATATGGGCATTAACGTTGTGCTGCCGCCGTATCTTTATCACGTCTCCGGCCTGTCGCTGGCGGCATCCGCCGGGCTAAGTATTATCTTCACGCTTACCGGTACCCTGGGCCAGATAATTTGGCCCTGGCTGTCCGATAGCTTTGGCCGTAAACGTACTCTGATCGTCTGCGGTCTGTGGATGAGTATCGGCATTGCGCTGTTCTATTTCGCCACCAATATGCCGCGCCTTATCGCCATTCAGCTATTTTTTGGCCTGGTGGCCAACGCCGTGTGGCCTATCTACTACGCCATGGCTTCGGACTCCGCCGAAGAACGCGCCACCTCTACCGCCAACGGCATTATCACCACGGCGATGTTTATCGGCGGCGGCATTTCGCCATTGCTTATGGGCTGGCTCATCCAGTTCGGTGGGGGGTGGGAAAATCCGGCGGGTTATATCTACGCCTTCTTTACCATGGCGGGATGCGCGCTGCTGGGGATGTTATTGCAGCTTATGACCACCGATAAAACGCCGCGCAAAGCGCATTAACGCAGGAGAACGCATGAAGATTGTTATCGCGCTGGATTCGTTTAAGGGTAGCTGTAGCGCGCAGGCCGCTTGCGCAGCGGTAGCACAGGGGTTGCGCCGGGTTGACGAGGAGCTGGAGCTGGTCGAAATGCCCGTGTCGGACGGCGGAGAGGGGCTGCTCTCGGCCCTTGCGGAAAGTCCGCAGCTGAAGGGCGCAAGGTGGCAGCAGCAGCGTTGCGCCTCGCCTTACGGTCTCTCCGTACAGGCCGCGTTTCTGATCCTGCCCGGCGAACGGGCCATTATCGAGATGGCGCAAAGCTGTGGGCTGGAGCTCACGCCGAAAGCGCAGCGGGATGTGCGCCTGGCCAGCAGCTTTGGCCTGGGGGAACAGGTAAAAGCGGCGCTGGATGCCGGGTGTCGGCGTTTGATTATCGGGCTGGGGGGCAGCGCGACCAACGATGGCGGTATCGGTTTTGCCCAGGCGCTTGGCGCCCGCTTCTGGCGCGAGGACGGCACGCTGCTGCCGGTTCCCGCGGCGGGCAAGGATCTAGCGCATATTCAGCGCATCGATTTAAGCGCCATGGATCCGCGCTTACGACAGGCCGAAATACAGGCCTCCTGCGACGTCACAAATCCTCTGCTTGGGGAAGATGGCGCCACCTGGGTGTATGGCGCGCAGAAAGGCGCGGATGAGGCGGAGCTCAGGGAGCTGGAGGCGGGTATGGCGCACTACAGTCGGCAACTTACGCAAACGCTCGGCTACGACGTCAGCGAACGGCCCGGCGCCGGGGCCGCGGGCGGTATGGGGGCCGCGCTAATCGCCTATGCGGGCGCCACGCTGCGCCCGGGCATTGACCTGGTGCTCGAACTGCTTAACGCCGACCGTCATCTTAGCGATGCCGCACTGACCATCGTCGGGGAAGGCTGGCTCGATCGTCAGAGCGCCTTTGGTAAAGCCCCGGTGGGCGTGGCGGGCAAAGCGGCGCGCCACGGCGTACCGGTTGTGGCCCTTTGCGGCGGACGCGATGAGAGCAGTCGGCAATTGTATCAACACCATATTGACGCGATGTGGTCTATCTGCCAGCGCCCTATGCCGCTGGCGGAGTCGATGAACACATGCGAACAGCTCCTCGCCGACGCAGCGGAGAATGTTCTACGAACCTTTCTGAGCGGGCGGCGCGGAGAGGCACATAAGCGGATAACTGTATGATTATTACGACGGCGCTGGCTAATGAAATTGTCGCCCGGGCAATGGCGATAATTCATCATAACGTGAACGTGATTGACCATCATGGACAGATCATTGCCTCAGGTGAACGGCATCGTATCGGCGAGCAGCATGAGATCGCCCGTGAGGTGATACGCACCGGTAAACGCATTTGTATTAATAACACTGCGGAAGCCGCGCGTTTTCAGAATGTGCATCCCGGTATTAATCATCCCATTATCTATGACGATCGCGTGGTGATGGTGGTGGGCATCAGCGGCGATCCCGCGGCGATCAGCCGCTATGCTGAACTGGCGGTACTCACCGCCGAGCTGCTGGTCCGCCAGGCCATAGAGATGCGGGAAACCAACTGGCGACAGCGTCTGCGCGATACCCTGTTTGGTCAATATCTTGATCAAGGCGCTTCGCCCGCCGGACAGGAAGCGCTTCATCGCCTGGTGGAGCTTGGCTTCGCTTTTGATGCGCCGCTGGTGCCGGTCGTGGTAACCGTCCAGGTCGAACAGCACCAGCTAAGCGAAATACTGAGTACGCTGCTGCGGGAATTCTCGCAGCTGTCCGGGGTAAGAGACGTGATTTTGCTGGGCAGTAATGAAATATTGCTCCTCAATACGCTGAGCGAATCCCAGGAAACGCTGCTGCGGGGCATCGAGTTTGTCCTCAGCAATCAGATCAGCCATTACCATATCGGTATTGGCGTGCAGGCGGACAGCGCTCCGGATATTCGCGAGGCCATCCGATTCGCCAGGTCGGTGATTGAGGTGGGGAGCAAAGTGCAGCCGCAGCGGCAGATCTACTACTTTCGCGAAATGGCGATGCTCTGCCTGTTCCGGGTGCTGGAAGACAGCTATATGGTCAATTTTTTCATCAATAACGTACGCCAGCTGCTTGAGCATGATTCCGGCGAAGTGCTGCTGGATACCCTCAGCAGCTTTATTGCCAATAACGCCGAGCCGGGCAAAACGTCGCTACTGTTGGGGATTCATCGCAATACGCTCACCTACCGGCTACAGCAGATTAAAAAGCATATTCAGCTCGATCCGATGGTCTTCACCGACCTGACGCAGCTGGCGGTGTCGGTACACTGCTATCGTCGGCAGAACCCGCGCCAGAGCGAATGGATTGATACCTTAAGCTAACGTGCGGCGGGCTAGCAGGCCGGTACGCGCCCTCGCCACCCGGCACCGCGTATCACTCTGAGATCGCCGTTTATCAAAATAATAGCGCGCCCGGCGATTTTATCGCAGGCGGTGCCTCCGTCGCCGGTGGCGGGCTTTTCGCCTCAGCCGTTCGGCGGAGCTTGCTCGCTTCAGTCGCCATTTTTGTACACAATTTAATCAAATGGCACCGTTCTTGCCTTTTATCTACGTTCCCCGACCGCAGCATTCGTCGGCTAATATCGATAAAAAGGACAGGAAAATGGCGCAAATGAATGAAAACATCGCGACCGCACCGGTCTCTCCCCTCCGCGATTTTTTCGCGAAACCCCGTATCATCGCCAGGCCCGGCTTTAACCGCTGGCTGGTGCCACCGGCCGCGCTGGCGGTTCATCTCTGCATAGGTATGGCCTATGGATTTTCCGTTTACTGGCTGCCTATGTCGCAGCTCATAGGAGGAAGCGCGTCCTTGCAATGCCCCGTCACGATGTCGTTCTGGCAGCAGCTGTTTACCCGCGATTGCGACTGGAAAATCTCCATGCTGGGCTGGACCTACACGCTGTTTTTTGTTTTTCTCGGCTGTTCGGCGGCGCTGTGGGGCAGCTGGCTTGAGAAGGTTGGACCGCGGCTGGTGAGCTTTATTGCCACCTTGTGCTGGTGCGGCGGCCTGCTGCTATCCAGCGTCGCTATCTATTTCCATCAGCTATGGCTGCTGTGGCTGGGGGCCGGGGTCATCGGCGGAATCGGTCTCGGACTGGGCTATATTTCACCGGTTTCGACGCTGTTGCGCTGGTTTCCTGACAAGCGCGGAATGGCGGCCGGGATGGCGATTATGGGTTTTGGCGGGGGAGCGCTGGTGGGCGCGCCGCTGGCAAACGGTCTGATGAATTACTTCGCTGGTCCGGCCGGCAACGGGGTATGGCAAAGCATTCTGGCGCTGGCGGCGATTTATGCGCTGTTTATGCTCGCCGGTACCTTTGGCTATCGCCTGCCGCCCATGGGCTGGCATCCTTCGGGTGAGAAGGCGCAAAAAACGATCCGCAATAATCCCACGATCCAGGTGCACGTCCGCGTTGCCTGCCGCACTCCGCAGTTCTGGCTGCTGTGGATGGTGCTGTGGCTCAACGTCACCGCGGGAATCGGTATTCTCGGTATGGCTTCGCCGATGCTGCAGGAGATCTTTGCCGGCAAACTGCTGTCGCTCGATCTCAGCTGGCATGAGCTGAACGGCGAGCAGCTGAAACGCATTGCAACCATGGCCGCAGGATTTACCGGTCTGCTCAGCCTGTTTAACATCCTGGGACGTTTTTTCTGGGCATCGGTATCCGACCTGTGCGGGCGGAAAATGACCTTTGCGATCATTTTCTGCCTGGGCGCCGTGCTGTACGGCACGTTGCCGCTGGTGAATCACGGCGGCTATATCGCGCTGTATGTCTGCGCAATGTGCATTATCATTTCGATGTACGGCGGAGGCTTTGCCAGTATTCCCGCCTATCTGGCCGACGTCTTTGGCTCACAAATGGTGGGCGCGATTCACGGGCGCCTGTTAACCGCCTGGTCGGCGGCGGGGATCAGCGGCCCGGTTCTGGTTAACTATCTGCGCGAGTATCAGCTAACGCACGGGGTCTCGCCCGAGCGCGTCTACGATATTACGCTGATGGTCCTGACCGGCCTGCTGGTGTTGGGTTTTATCTGTAATCAGCTGGTGCGTCCGCTGACGGAAGAGCATGCGATGACCGCGGAACAGCAGCAGCAGGCGAAAGGACTGTACACCATCAACAAGGATGCCCAGCTCACGTGGGAGCCCCGCCCGTCCACGCTGCTGTTAACCGTAAGCTGGTTAGCGGTTAGCGTGCCGCTGTTATGGGGAGTCGGCACCACCCTCCAGCAGGCCGTGAAATTCTTTATGTAGATTGTTGCCGCCGATGGCCCGGCGGCTTCTACGAACCTACCGGCGCGTGGCGGCCGCGTGACGCAATATACTCACCGATCCGCTCTACCGCCTCTTCGGCGGTCAGCACCGAGGTATCCAGAGTCAGGCTGGCGGTGCGCCAGGGTTCGTAGTCACGGGTGATAACCTTTTGCCAGTCCGGCAGAATATGGCCGCGAATATCCGCCACTCGGTTTTCCACGCGATACCGATGCTGCATTTGGTCGGAGCAGGTCAGTTCTATCTCCAGATAAGGCGCGGCATTCTCGGTCGCGACCGCTCTCCAGGCCTGGCGGGTAATGGCTATAGGGTTAACTGAGTCGGCAATCACCACGTTGCCCTGCCTGAGGTTATCCGCAGCAATGGCGTACGCCACCAGATATCCGGCCGGCCCTATATCGTGCCTGGTGACGGTTTCGGCGCGAATCAGCGCCTGTTCAATTGAATCAATCCGTAACCAGACGGCCCCCAGCCTGGCGGCCAGCAGGCGAGCGATAGTTGATTTCCCGGTACCGGGCAGGCCGCCAAAGATCAGTAACATAGATATCCCTTAGATAAATTCGCCTTAATGAATGATAAATGCGGATGTTTATAACATGAGACTTATCGCTGACATTACTCGCTTACGCAGGACGTATCATATTAACCCTGACAGGTGAGACAACGCGCTGATATGCCTCTACGGCAACACCAATTATAGGGAGACAGTAACGATCAGAATGTCAGAATAGTGCAGAGACCGCCAAAGGCTGGAGAAATTCAGTCTTCCCTAACGTTTCCTATCCGGGAGTGAGGATGCAACTGCCGCGGGCTTTACGCATGGTGATCTCCTCAGGGGACATAATCAGTATGTCGGAAGATCTCTAAAAGAGAATGGTCCGGTTTACCGGGATGCTTACAGTGACACGGTGAATTTGAAGTTCAGCCAGTTCAAGGAGGGAAATACGCTGGAAGTGCTGGAGAGTAAGACGGGCAAGAAGAAGGAAATCATAGTCCCTGCGAAGGTGTGGGAGATTGTAGAACGTCGCCGCCAGGCATTCCCGAAAGACGAATATGTTTTCACGTCACACAGCAATCGTGCATCAGGAAAAGCCCCTGTCAGCCGTGAACAGGTGAACCGTGAGATCAAACAGGCTGCTGAGAATGTGGGGATCAAAGGAACTGTAGGGTGCCATTCTTTCAGAAAATTTTCTGCAACCCAAGTTTGGGAGAAGTCTAACGGAAATCTCGCTTTAGCAATGAAAGCGCTGGACCACTCAGATCCTAAAGTCACCATGAACTATTTGAAGATTGACGTTAAGAGCGTGGGCGCTGCCCTTGCAAACATTTGGGAGTGATCAACATGAAATAATTATTTATTTTCATTAGCAGCAGTAAGCAAATCAATAAAAATTTCGGAAAAGAGTGCGTCTTTAAAAATATCAATTTTAAAGATCTTCTGATGACTACCAGAGGTCAATTGTGATTTTAATCGCATTCTCATAACTTCATGGTAATCTTTTGAAGCGGAGAACACATAGAATATAGCAAACCCTTCTACTACAAAATACCAAAGTACACTATCTGCTTCATCTTTTCTTATAAATGCAAAATTGCTAAGAATAGATTTAATAACATGGTCAGGAACGTTGTTCGTGGTGTCAATCAATCTAAAAACACAAATTCGAATGAAATTATCCACCTTCAAGTGACTTAATTTATTTATACGAACTTGCTTGTTTTTAATACAATGTCTCATCAAGTCATCCAACTCAGGAACGCCATTCACGGTTGAATAATTAACGCTTTTAGAGATGGATGCTCGCCATAGTATGCTCAACAAGAATAGATAGAATCGCTTATAATCAAATGAGTTGATGATTATATGGTCAGAGTTTTTACGAATATTATGATGGTTTCTCAATAACCTTGTTCCATACGATTCATACTCATTGCTGATAAACTGCTCACATTCGAAACATAGTAGCGGCTCTTTAGGGTCTACATTTTCTCGTTTTGGTTTGCTTCCTTTTTGAAATATAATCAATTGAGAGTCATTTTTCTTCAACCGCTTGAAATAACTTCTCGGAATGCTATGCGATTCCATTAAATCTTTCTCTTCAAGGCATAGCTTACAGATACCTTTCATTCTTGCATACTCTCTATTTTAGTCACCAAACCGTTGAAAACAACGTCGATCAATTTCTTGCTCTAATTTAATACGCATATCTCCATAAGTTAAACGTTCAAAATCACGCGATATCTTCCAATCACAACCATGTATTTGACATTTTATAAGCGGGTACGGATTTAAATTATAGAGATCATTTGCATGCTGAACCAGCATTCCCGAACAAACTGGACATCTCATTGTGAGAGAGTCTAACGAATAATTCTGACTCCCTAATCTTCTTACCCAGCGCCAAGAAACTAAAATCCCAAAAATGGTATCGGTTTTGTAGTCCAAAAAACTCTTTAAATGATTATTCGCTTCTGATGTGACTTTCCGCCGCAATACGAATCCAACAGTTGGCAATAAAACTAATAGGGAAATAGAAATGAGAAGTAAAGCCCAAACAGGCAATGTTACAGGGTAAACAAAAATATCTACCAGCCAATGGAAGAACTTTTTAATGTAGTTCCATAGCCAAACAATAACGGCAATCCCACTACCGCCAGTGACAAGTGTAACGATAACACCCGATATGCTGTCTTTGCTAAGGTCTTTCCACCATGCCATAAAAATTCTTCTTATTTAACCTGTTCTTTATGTTCAATTTTACAGCGAACCAGATTTAAGACAATAGCTACCATAAAGCCCCGTTAGTGGTACAAGCAACAAGCGGAGCGTAGCGACTTCATCAGATTGTCAGATGGATCACACCTTATCAGGGTGCTCGTGTACCGTAAGGAGCGTGAGCGAAGCGCTGGCAGAGCCTGCATATCGTGTGCAGGTACGTTTACCACTATTCACCTGTTTACGCAGCCACAAGGCCGCACATCGGGCTTAAAATGCGTATGATCAGTCTGTCGATGACATAACGATGCCTGGGTGGGCTTTTTCTTCACGTTTTACTGTCGCGGTGTGAGGATGCAACTGCCGCCAATGCTGAGTTATACTGTCATCTCACCATGTAACTTAGCGTGACAGTTACCAAGGGCGGATCACAATGGTAGACCCCACAGGCGGCTAAAAAATAGATAACGATTTTAGTTGCTGATAGAGGAGGCTTTTAAGGCTTCTCCACAAGGGAGAGATCTGGAGCGGGCGAAGGGAATCGAACAAAGAACTTAACTCACTGTAATTAAATTATTTTTATTCCATTACATCAATAGCTATACACATTCGTATACAGTAATTCTTCCGCTTGGATTTTCACAGAACTGCACATAGTTTGGTTGCCAAACAGGGAACCCAATTACCACAACATAATCAAGCTAGCATCCCCGGATAGTGTCTGGCAATAATATCGTTGAGCCGCTCAATCAGCTCAGGGCGCTTGAACGCAATGTGCGCACTCCCCTTCTGAAAATAATTAATCCTGAACAGCTCATCCTCATAAACAGCGGCAGTACGCTTCTGGCCGATATGGTCACTCAGCCGACAGGCAATGTCAGCCCGATTGTCCGGAAGCAGCTTACCATCAAGTAGTGTCAGCATACGTTCCAGATCAACAATCTGGTCGCGTCGATAGCCATGTGTGAAGCTAAACCCCCAGCGGTTGTAAGAAACCAGACCATCCATGATGATCTTTTTTCCAAACCTACAGGGTGAGTTCGTTTTATAATCCCACGATAACGCTTTAAAAACGTTGATAACACCACGCTCAAAAACGGCCTGTTTGTCGTGATTCAGTTGCTCAAAGGTACTAAGGATATTTTCTTCAGATATCGCGGGGATATCGTCTTTCTCCAGGCTTTTGTGCCACTCGTCACGAGCCTGAGCATCCATCAGGCTCAACATGCCTGATTTATTCATCAGATCGCGCCAGATACGGCGATCAATATTGCGGGTAATCGTTTTCATCGCTTTATCGGGTTTTTCCGTAAACCAGCAATCGTAGCGATGGCCCTCCCGCATCCCCCACACTTGTGCTGTACCGCCGCCGATGTCACGAGTAAGAATGGAGATATCATCAAGCGCATGAATAAGGCTTTCAATCCTTGTCAACGCAGCATTACGGCCTGTGACAATACGTTCAATGCTGGTGGAGCAAATCATACCGTTTTGTCCGGTTAACACTTCAGGCTCAGTCACGATATTCCTGCTCATTAGCTTTCTCCTTTATATACAACAGAAAACACCAGCCGGTCAGGGCTGGCGTTTATATTTTTGTGGGATTCTGTAGGCATATCAGCGTTTACCGGGGGTGCTGACCTGTCTATGCAGTCCTCTGGTAATGGCCGTCACATCTTTATACGTGCCACAATTCATCAGCCCCGTTGCCTTTCTGGCCCGGAGGATATCAATGGATGTAATAAACGGAGACTGCTCCCTGATGCTGAAGCCTGGCCGGTCAGTGCGGACCAGTTCATACTTTTCAACAATAAAATTCAGGGCATCGGCCAGCGAGATACCCGCCTCGATATGTTGCTGAATCACCAGTTCATCACTGAACGGCGTATCGTTAAGCGTAAGGCCATAGTGGTGTTCCAGCAGGCAGGTCAGCAGGGTCTGCCAGACGCCCACGGGAGACGGACGTGACGATGCCGCCCGCATGAAGGGGGGTGATTTGGTTTGCATAAACGTTATCTCTATAGTGGAAGATGTGTTTGCTGAAGGGTGAAGTATTACGGTGTTATTCTGTGGTGACGGGAGTGGGATAAATCGCGATATAAACGTAGCCATGCGAACCGAGCGTATCGGCCTCGCAGGTCAGACCTTTTGCATACAGCGTGACGCAGTGCTGATGACGGGGATTCAGTTCACCGCTGGTGAGCATTAACTCCAGCTGTTTCATCAATACCGGGAAAGACTGGTCAAGATGGCGCAAATCCGCATCGCAGAACTGTCCGTTAAAATTCGCGCGGTCAGCCAGGTAATGCAGGCGGTTTCCCTCCTGGACCAGTCGGGCACCAAAACACGCGGAGACACTGCGTCTGAGCCCCCACCAGGATTCGCTGATATCATGCGTTTCTATCGTGGTTTTCTTCGACAAAATGTAGTCCTCCTTAATCGTGAATTAATTCAGGCTTACGCTGCGTAATACGACATACGGGCCATTGCGGTCCTGGCGGCGCTCTGCGAATACGGCCAGTACACCGCTGATATCGTCCACCTCGCGACCGGCATAGTGGCAGATACTGCCGGACCATTTATATTTCCCCGTACAGAAGCGAAACAACCGGGACTGTGGATGCTGGCGGTATATCGCCATTGCCTGACGCTTACTGATAATTTTCATTAATACTCCTCCCTTACAACCAGCCCCGTTCAGCAAACGAGACGATATCCATTCCGCCGATAACGAGGTGGTCCAGGAGACGCACACCCACAAGGTCCAGAGCGTTCTTCAGTCGCTCTGTCACCCGTCTGTCAGCCTGGCTGGGTTCGGCATGGCCTGAGGGATGGCAGTGAGCAACAATCACGGCTGCCGCATTGTATTTCAGGGAGGCTTTCACCACTTCCCGGGGATGGACTTCGGTATGGCTGATGGTGCCTTTGAACAACGTTTCGTGCGTAATCAGCCGGTGTTGGTTATCCAGAAGCAGCAGAACAAATGCCTCTCTTTCCTCCATGGTCAGCTGGAGCCGTAACCAGTCACTTACTGAGCTGCTGGACGTAAACGATGCGCCGGGCTCGCGTAACTGGCGCTCCAGCAGAGCCAGCGCCTCGCGGATGGTCTGTTGTGCTGATGCCGTCAGTTCATATGCAAACAACGGTAACTGTTTTTCCATGGTGCGGGGCCTCAGTCGATGATGTAAATAATGGCGTTGCGTTCAGGATGGTTCAGCGCATAGTCGCGCAGACGGTAATAATGCTCCGTCATGGCATCGCACTCCGTGCGGCAGGCATGGTGACTGTAAGCCATCAGACAGGCCGCAATCCCCGCAGCTTCAGCACTCATTTCAGCGCTGTTACCATTCAGTACATTAAACAGATACCATAGACCGTCACTCTCTTCCGGAGCCATAAAGGCACCACCGTTACTGAGAGTGTAAAAAGTCCAGACGCCACCGCTGTAATCCGCACACAACCGGTCCATCCAGGCAAAGATGCGGGGTTCGAGGGTTATCCACTGTGGGATACGACCAAAATGCTGAGGCCAGAAACGAAGGCGCTGTTCATCTTTAACAGGTGTGGCACAAAGAGTGTCTGTCGGAATGGTGTTATCCGTTAATGCGTTGTTCATGATTAATGACTCCGGAAATAAAAAAGCCTGCCGGTCAGGGCTGGCGGGAAAGGCTGAGACTGAAGTCTGGTAAGGTTGGTCAGGACCTGCGGATGCCATAACGAGCAATGTAGCTGTTCAGCATAACCCCGGCTTCAGGTTCAAAGTTCCATGCCCGCCAGACCATCACTCCTTCGCAACGAATAACCAGACGAAAATGCGTTCCCTGGTCGTCTTCAATGGCGACGTTGTCATATTGCGCTGCGATGCCTGAAGCCTGCTCACGGGTAAACGGGCCGGAGGGAAGTTGCGGATGGGTTTCGGTGTTCACGGGTATGTTCCTCCGCATCGAAGTTATGCCTGTCCCAGCAGGTCAAGCATATTCTCTGCCATCACCCACAGCGCACGATTAAGTTTCACATCGCCATCGATACCGTTCACAGCACGGGTACGGTTGCTTCGCCCCTGTGCGGTGCGCCCCGCGAGTCCTCCCTTCATCAGGTTCTCCTGCACCCGCTGATACACCGTCCAGAGGTCGTCACTGCGGTCTTCGTAACGACGTGGCGTCAGTATCTGAGCAGTAGTGACGGGCTGGTGGTCTTCACCAAAACGATAGTGGAGAGCGGCCCTCGCCATCGCCTGCTGCGCTGGTGGCGGTAACAGAGCCGACTGCATGGCATCACGTCTCTCTTCCACCCGGTCGAATATCCCCAGTACCTCATAAGCCCCTTCAATAACTTTCTCCACCACATTCCCTTTATGCGGCACCCGCACTTCACCGAATGACTGCCCACAGACCAGTCCGTTGGTACAGACACCACGAAACAATCCCGGCAGCATCTGATAACTGGATGAGCCATCGTGTGAGTTGAGGAGGATAATTTCGGGCACCTGCTGGCCGGTGAGCTGTCCTGCACGACGCAGACGTAACATGTGTTTGGTGTGCTCCCGTCGGCGCTGGTCCCGAACGCGGGTCTGGCAGGCAAAGAAAGGTTCAAAACCTTCCCGCTGCAGATTCTCAAGAATAGTGATGGTCGGTATCCAGGTATATCGGTCTGAACGGGATTCGTGCTTATTCTCACTAAAAACACTGGGGACGTATTGCATTAATTCTTCACGGGTTAACGGGCGGTCGCGCCGTACCTGATTTACCCGTCCAAAACGACTGGCTAGTTTCATGATGAGTTCCTTAATTTATCTCTTTGCACCAAACGGCTTAACCTCAGAAGAATAGATATATGCTTCGAGGAATAACGGATTTTCACCAAAGTAATATAGATTCAAATTCATCCATAACTTAATAAAAAAAAGCCCGAGCATTATATGTGATAACTCCAGAGCAATTCGATGACTAAAAAGGTATAAAAATCATGAATATCGTTAACTCCTTCCTTTATTGCAATTTCAACCCCAGACTAAAGAACAGTGGCGTTTGTCTATGTATGTATATAGATGTGTATATAGATTACTGATACATATCAATGCATTTAAATTAACATCTTTAGATTAATAAACATGAGAACACATGTAATTCAATACATTGAAACCAACAAACATTCCATCACCAATAAAACAACGCTCATGCATATAACTCGGCAAGTAAACATATACCGTATGCATAATGCATATGAACAATACAAGCGTAGAGCAAGTGATTTAATTAAATAATCAGCTCTACTACGACTAACACTTTCGAAATATAAAAAAGGAAACAGATAGTATGTACGAATATATCACCTCTCACGGAAAATTAAATCAATACCATTTAAAGAAAATAGAACAGACTATTGATAAAGCATTGAGTGAACACTCAAGAGTATTGGCTGTAAGAATAGATTTACATACTCCTGTTCTCAAACCATTAAATGACATGCCTGATGAGGCTAATTTCGCAAGGACAGATTCATCAGTAATATCCCGCTTTGCGGATTCTCTGAAAGCAAAAATTTCACATTATCTTAACAAGCGGGAGAAAGAGGGAAAGCGAGTTCGTAAGACATCATTACGCGTTGTCTGGGCCAGAGAGTTTGCACCTGATTCACATAAAAAACATTATCACGTATTACTGTTACTCAACGGGGACACTTTCAATACACTGGGAGCGTACGATAGTAAAAAAGGTACACTCCTCCGCCTTATACGTGAGTCATGGATGAGTGCTGTCAGTTTCATATATCCCCCCGATAAAGAGTTAGTCCACACACCCAGGAATCCTTGTTATTACCTGAATGCAAAGGATGGCAAGCAAAGTGAGTCATATTGCTCGCTGATTTACCGGACAAGTTACTTTGCAAAAAAGAAAAGCAAATGTTTTACAGATGGTGAACGTAATTTCGGATGTAGCTTTAAATAATGGCATCACAAATCATCTATTTACCCATGAGTAAAACAGACCAGCACAGGGCTGTTCATGACTCATATCTGTACAGTATCAGGTAGCAAAACAATCCTGACTAAAATAATATCAATCCAAATAAAACCAATTTAGACCAATGGTCTGCCGGAGTATTCCAAATAGCAGATGAGTATCATATTCTTGGCCCTGCAGTATATCTGCCAGTAAAAATTAACATATGAGAGGTCGAATATGAGTGTTGGAGTTATAAAAGACAAAAAGGCTACTTACCCAGTAGAATACTTCCCTCAAATAATGCGGAATGCAATTGAATCTATAGTAAGGGATGTTCAGGCTCCTCCGGAGCTGGTGGGTAGCGCCATACTGGGTTTTGCATCACTTGCATTGCAGGGGTTAAAAAAAATTCGTTATCCTGACGGGCGAGTCAGGCCCATCTCCTTATATCTTACCGTGATTGCAGACTCAGGAGAGCGGAAAACTGCTGTATATAACCTGGTGGGTCAACCTGTCTTTGCATTTGAGAAAGCCTGCCGAAAGAAACATGAAATGCTAATAGTTGATTACAATGCAGAACTTCAATCATGGAAGGTACAGGAACAATCCATATTGAAGAGTATCCGCAAGAAAACGGAGAAAGGTGTCAGCATTGAAAGTGAAAATGAGCGGCTGAAGCTCCATTACAGAATAAAACCGAAAAGTCCTGTTCTGCCTAAGATGATTTACAACGATACTACCCCTGAAGCTTTACAGTCGGGATTATACAACAATATACCTTCTGCGAGCCTGATGTCAGATGAAGCTGGGGTATTCTTTAAGGGAAGAGCTAAGAGTAATTTAGGTTTTTTAAACCAGCTATGGGATGGCTCTTCATTTGATGTAGAACGCAAAACAGGCAGTTTCACAGTAGATGATTGCATGTTCACCATCTTACTTATGATCCAGACAGATGAATTCGAAAAATATGTTAAAAAACAAGGGGATTATGCAGTAGGCTCTGGTTTTTTCTCTCGATTCATGATTACCGGAGTCACCTCTATGCAAGGACGTAGGGACACCAAGACAGTACAAAATGCAGGAGGAGATAGCCTTAGGTTATTTCATGAAAAAATCGAAGAGGCGCTATCCAGTTTTGAAGAAATGTGTAACAGTGGTACTGTTACACATGAATACTATACACTTTCAGAACAAGCTCAGACTGTTTTATCCGAGTACCAGAAAAAGGCTGAAGACGCTATAATTCAACACAAAGACAAATCCCCTCTTTTTGAAGGCATGTTTTCTAAATTGTCAGAAAATTTTATAAGAGTGGCTGCCTTATTTGAATATTTTGACGGTAACAATTCAGGAACTATTTCCTCAAAAAATGTTGTAAATGCTTCAAACATTGTGAATTTTTATTATTCTTATTTATTAACTTCGGGTGGTTTACGTAGTGAAACAGTGGAGCAGAATGCTGATTTACTCTATGCCTGGCTGCTCTCTCACAAAGAGAACCACTATAGTTATACCACCCATATAAACAAAACGGAAATAAGAAGAAAAGGACCTTATAAATTAAGAAATAAAATCAAACTCAACGCCGCTTTAGAATTCCTTGAGCAAGAAAGGAAGGTGAGTATCCAGAAATTGAGAAACAACAATGGAACTATGAGCGAAATAATCACTATCCATCGATAATCACCGATAAAGAGCTGCTATTGTCTGCTACTGGTAGCAGACAATAGCAGCAATTCATTCATATAAAAAACATCACCAGTTATAAACATTTGACTCTTAGTGACTCCCCAGCATTGAGGTTTTGATATTTATATGTTCTATTTTCTCAACCCCCTCCTTTCAACTCATTTATTTTCACCATTGAATAATAGGCCTCAAATGACTGCTGACAATGAGTCGCGTTATTATCGAGTTCGGTGATCGCCTGAGCGATCACCTTTAATACGATGGAAGTTACACAGAATTACGGACAGGCTCCACATCTAACACTCTGAAAATCATTTTCATTCGCTTATTTTCATCAGTTATCTCTTTACAACATCAGCGAAAGCATTCTTCAATTCGATGTCATTTCTAGACCAGTCGCTAATGGTTCTATATAATTTATCCCATGATGTCCAATCACTATTTTTATGGAAATCAAGTTCAATAAACTTAGAAATCTCTTCCTCTAAAGAATTAATAGCAGCAGCTTTACTTTTCCACCCGTCTTCAGGCTTATTTTTCTTTAATAGCCTAATGACTTCATCCTTGACTGGCCTGTATTTCTGCGACTTTCTTTTACCACCGAGGCTTGCTGCTTCTCGTTTTAACTTATTAGACTCTTCTTTAAATTCTACCATTTCCAGAGCCCAGCAGGCTCCATTCCACATGTTTATCAAATTTAGTGCCATCAAAACATGTTTACGACCTTCAGCTTTGCGGCCCTGTCTGTACTGAGATATTCCCCATTTATGTGATACAAAAGCGCATTCCAGAAGTTTGCCGGGTGTACCCGTCCACATAGCTTGAGACTTCATACTGCTTATGTACTCTTCAACAGTACGTTCCCTGTAAGCATGTTTGTAAGACTGAATCCTGCATTTTTGGTAATCAGTAATGGCAGTATGGGCATCTTCCTTGAGCTTACGCACCATCTCTTCGCCAGAACACGGCTCAAAGTGAGTGGAAGTTTTCACTTTCACTACCGCTTTCTCAAACTCATTTAAAACCTCTTCAAAAAGGATATCAAAGTCGTTATTTTTCATTTGTTTACCAAAATGTGAATGTGAAGTAGCAAAACTAAAAAAATACTTTATGAAGGCAGCTTTTTCGATACTAATCCCCGCATTAATATAAGCACCAATCTAAAGCAATCAAGAGCAATGAGCCATGTCCACACAAGATATGAAGATTTTAAGGTTACCTGAAGTAGTCAAGAAAGCCGGGATCAAAAGATCCACCATATACGACTGGCTGAATCCAAAATCACCACGATATGACGTAACGTTCCCTAAGCAGCGTCGCCTGGGTACTAAATCAGTTGGCTGGCTGGAGTCAGAACTGGACGACTGGATAAACAATCGCCCGATACCAATCAGATCTTGTAGATGTAATGCTAGCTAGCACAATCTATTCAATTTTTTATTGCTGTTACCAGAGCAACTCACGCAGCATATAGGAAGATTAACGATAGATACAAAAAATCGCTATTAATTCATGTCCTATCCTGAATGATGAGATTTATAATATTCGACGATAATTTTGCTTCGCGCAGTTGCATGTTAAAAAGATGGCGTTTAGAAAAACAAATAAGTCTAAGCTTCAAATAAACCCGTGCATTGTATTTTTACCGAATGAGAATTAATAATGAAAGAACAGGCATCAACATTTAATCAGAAAAATAATAATCATATGTCAGATACAGACTTCACAAAAGATCGCCTTGTAGATATGGCTTTTATTACTGCTTACACCGGATTAACAGACAAATGGTTTTATAAGCTTATCAAGGACGGAGGATTCCCGAAGCCGATTAAATTGGGCCGCAGCTCTCGCTGGACTGAAAGTGAAGTAAAGACATGGTTAAAAAAACGTATTGAGGCCTCCAGGGGGCATTAACAATGTCTGCTCATCGTACTTCCGGCACTAACCAAAGGACTCAACCACCGAGAGTTAATACAGTGAATAAAAGGTCTCGCTGGATCTGTGAACAATGTAAACGTCAGTATTGTGGGGCTAAGCCCTGCCCCTTTTGTTATCGGATAATAATAAACTCACTGAACTCCTCTGGAGCCGACTGACCAACCCAGCGCCTCGTCCATTGCGAACTTATACGTTATTCACACATATCCAGACTGAACAGGCGCAGCATATAGCTGTATGTCGTCTAGAGGTAAGGAACATTTTTATGCACGCAAAATTAATGATGATGATTAATAGTTAAAGAGACCTGTCAGTAATGGAAGACAGTATTTCTTTTGATACCGCCCCCGTCGATTGATACAAGATGCGGACGTATATGGACTGACCCCGCCACGGTAGACGATCCTGCCCTATCGTTTGAGCATATACGCTCAATAGTATAAATCCATTTGCTCAGGCTCTGTGAGAAGAGTAAGCGTCCAGCGAGAGCCGTCTGGTCATAATCTGATGTATCCGACAAAGTGGTGTACACCAAATAGTGGTGGGAACCAAAGTGTCAGATATGCAGAAAAATGTGACTTCCGGCAGGCGTAAAGGCTGTCCTAATTATCCTCCCGAATTCAAGCAACAGCTCGTTGCTGCTTCCTGTGAACCCGGTGTGTCGATATCAAAACTGGCGCTCGAAAACGGCATTAACGCCAATCTGTTGTTCAAATGGCGTCAGCAGTGGCGCGAAGGAAAGCTGCTATTACCTTCCTCTGAGAGTCCTCAGCTACTTCCCGTGACTCTCGATGCCACCGCCGTACAGCCAGAACCGCACGCAGAAAACCCTGAGACCCTCAGTATCAGCTGTGAGGTAACGTTCCGGCACGGGGCGCTTCGTCTCAACGGAGCTGTCAGCGAAAACCTCCTGACTCTGCTGATACAGGAACTGAAGCGATGATCCCGTTACCTTCAGGGACCAAAATATGGCTGGTTGCCGGTATCACCGATATGAGAAATGGCTTCAACGGCCTGGCAGCAAAGGTGCAGACGGTGCTGAAAGATGATCCGATGTCCGGCCACGTCTTCATCTTCAGGGGGCGCAGCGGTAGCTAGGTCAAACTGCTCTGGTCTACCGGAGACGGACTGTGCCTGCTGACCAAACGGCTGGAGCGCGGCCGCTTCACCTGGCCGTCAGCCCGCGATGGCAAAGTGTTCCTGACGCCGGCGCAGCTGGCGATGTTGATGGAAGGCATCGACTGGAGACAGCCGAAGCGGTTGCTGACATCCCTGACCATGTTGTAAATCTCTTTATCCTGGTTGTTGCAGAATAAGCCTGGTAAAATATGGGCTTATGAACGACACCTCTTCTGACGACATCCTTCTGCTGAAACAGCGCCTGGCCGAACAGGAAGCGCTGAACCGTGCTCTGCTGGAAAAACTGGCCGATCGTGAACGCGAAATAGACCACCTGCAGGCGCAACTGGACAAGCAGCTCCGGATGAACTTCGGCAGTCGTTCCGAAAAGGTATCCCGCCGTATCGCACAGATGGAAGCTGACCTGAAGGCACTGCAGAAAGAAAGCGATACGCTGACCGGCCGGGTTGATGATCCGGCAGTGCAGCGCCCGCTGCGTCAGACCCGTACCCGTAAACCGTTCCCCGAATCACTCCCGCGTGATGAAAAGCGTATACTTCCGGCCGAATCCTGTTGCCCGGAGTGCGGTGGTTCGCTGAGTTACCTGGGTGAAGATGCCGCCGAACAGCTGGAACTGATGCGCAGCGCCTTCCGGGTTATCCGGACAGTACGTGAAAAACATGCCTGTAATCAGTGCGATGCCATCGTGCAGGCAGCCGCGCCTTCACGGCCCATAGAGCGGGGTATCGCCGGTCCGGGGCTGCTGGCCCGCGTGCTGACCTCAAAGTATGCAGAGCACACCCCGCTGTACCGCCAGACTGAAATATACGGCCGCCAGGGTGTGGAGCTGAGTCGCTCACTGCTGTCAGGCTGGGTGGATGCGTGTTGCCGCCTGCTGGCACCGCTGGATGAAGCCCTCCAGCACTATGTGCTGACCGACGGCAAACTTCATGCCGATGATACGCCTGTACCGGTCCTGCTACCGGGCAATAAGAAGACGAAGACCGGGCGGTTGTGGACGTACGTTCGTGATGACCGCAACGCCGGGTCAGAGCTGGCACCGGCGGTGTGGTTCGCCTACAGCCCGGACAGAAAAGGAATCCACCCGCAGAGCCATCTCGCCGGCTTCAGCGGCGTGCTGCAGGCGGATGCGTATGCCGGGTTCAACGAACTGTACCGCAATGGACAGATAACGGAAGCAGCCTGCTGGGCTCACGCCCGCCGCAAGATCCATGATGTGCACGTTCGCACGCCATCAGCGCTGACGGAGGAAGCCCTGAAACGTATAGGCGACCTGTATGCCATCGAGGCTGAAATACGGGGAATGCCGGCAGAGCAGCGCCTTGGCGAACGTCAGCAGAAAGCTAAACCGCGCCTGAAATCCCTGGAAAGCTGGCTGCGTGAAAAGATGAAAACGCTGTCGAGGCACTCAGAGCTGGCGAAGGCGTTCACGTATGCTCTGAACCAGTGGCCGGCACTGACGTACTATGCAGAAGACGGCTGGGCCGAAGCCGATAACAACATCGCTGAAAATGCACTGCGGATGGTCAGTCTGGGTCGCAAAAACTTCCTGTTCTTCGGCTCTGACCACGGTGGTGAGCGCGGAGCGCTACTGTACAGTCTGCTCGGTACATGCAAACTGAACGGGGTGGATCCAGAGAGCTATATCCGTCATGTGCTCAACGTCATAGCTGACTGGCCGGTCAACCGGGTCAGCGAGTTGCTACCGTGGCGCGTCACGCTGCCAGCGGAATAACCCTCTTCGTCAATACGGCTCCTGCTGTACGCTTACCACAGTGACCAGGGTAGCCACTATACAAGCAGGCAGTTCCGGCAGTTACTGTGGCGTTGCCGGATCAGGCAGAGTATGAGCCGACGTGGAAACTGTTGGGACACTCATTCTAATATACTTTCAAATACCGGATCGGACTGACCCGTGCTGGGATTGGCTCAAATGCCTTTGTGTTGACCTGTCGTCCGATTCTGGTATTTCCCGGGCATAACCGGGCCCAGAGTTTGTGACCTGATAGGAGCTTTGTGCTGCATCCCGAGTGTCCTGTCCTGCGATGGGGATGGTTGTGCTACCAGCATCTGGAGGCAAACCATGCAAAACGACCGCAAATCTTCTGTAATCGTGATTCTGGGTGTCGATACCCATCTTGATGTTCATGTCGGCGCTGTTATCAGTCAGGCAGGTAAGCTGCTCGGAACTCACATTATTCAAACAAATCAAGCGGGCTATCAGGAACTACTTGATTGGACACGTTCTTTCGGGATCCTCGAACGAGCAGGCATCGAAGGAACAGGAACATATGGTGCTGCATTAACACGCTATCTCATCAAGAATGGTATTTATGTTGTTGAAGTTAACCGGCCAGATCGCTCAAAACGCCGCCTTGAAGGGAAGTCAGATCCACTGGATGCAGAAAATGCAGCCCGGACAGTGCTTTCAGGGAGCAGCAAGGCCATACCAAAAATGCAGTCAGGTGCGTGTGAAGCTCTCCGGATTATTAGTGTTGCCCGACGTAGTGCAGTAAAAGCCCGTACGCAGGCGATTAATCAGCTTCGTGCACTGCTGGTTAGTGCCCCGCAGGATGTTCGCGACAAACTCTGGAAATCGAAACCACAAGAATGCGTAACCGCCTGCATTAACAGCGAAGTGTCAGAGCACTCGCCATTACGTATAGCCTTGTGCAGTACGCTTCGAAGCCTTGCGAAACGATGGATGGCCCTGACCGAAGAGCTGAATGAACTGGACGAATCACTGGATAAACTGACACGCAAGTATGCTAGTAACCTTCGTAGCCAGTTTGGCGTTGGGCCACAGACGGCTGCAACACTGCTAGCAGTTGCAGGTGATAACCCCGAGCGTTTAAAAAATGAAGCGGCCCTGGCATCGCTCTGTGGCGTAAATCCACTGCCCGCATCATCAGGAAAAACGGTAAGGCACAGATTAAACCGTGGTGGCTCACGTGAAGCAAACAATGCCCTGTGGACAATAGCCCTTGTGCGTATGCGTAGCGATCCGCGCACGAGAATCTATGTCGACAGACGAACTGGTGAAGGGCTATCGACTAAAGAGATCCTGAGATGCCTAAAACGCTACATCGTCCGTGAGCTCTATCCATTGATTTTATCGGACCTCGCATATGCCAATCGCCCGCTCTTGACATAGGAGCGTCAACAGCCCGATGGAACGCTTCTTCAGAAGTCTGAAAAACGAGTGGGTGCCAGTGACAGGTTATATAAACTTTAGCGAAGCTGCTCATGCGATCACAGACTATATCGTCCGATATTACAGCTCGCTAAGGCCGCATGACTATAACGGTGGGTTACCCCCAAACGAATCGGAAAACCGATACTGGAAAAACTCTAAAGCGGTTGACCTGCCCCCGAGATTAGGCAGTGTCCCTTAATTGCATAATTTTTTGTAAAACAGTCTAATGCAACCCAGTTTCACCATCGCCAGATAATTCCTCGCCGTTTTGTCGTAACGCGTGGCAATGCGACGGTATTCTTTCAGACAGCCAAAACACCGCTCAACAACGTTGCGATTACGATAAGCATCAAGCATCACGATCAAGCTGTGAACGACCATCTGCTGCCATTTTTTCATTAGATTTCCGCGGGATAACCACTTTTATCCCTTTTCGTTTCAGCTCATTGCGAAGCGCATGTCCTGAGTAGGCTTTGTCAGCCAGCACCGCATAACCACGACGTTTCATGCTGCCGTTCTGGCGCTGAACACCAATTCCGTCCAGAAGGCGTAATGCGAACTGGCTTTCGTGAGCCTGTCCGGGACTCAGCACGATATTTAACGGGAGACCGCCTGCATCCGTCGCCATATGGATTTTGGTGCCAAAACCACCGCGAGAGCGACCCAGCCCATGATCTCCGGCGATATCGGGATGTTTTTTTGCGCGCCGTCGGCGCACCTGAGTGCCCGGATATTGCTGCCATCCAGCGCAGTAGCTGACCAGTCAACGAGGCCGTGAGCATCAAGAGAAGAAAGCAACCTGTTGAAAATAATATTAATCACACCCGACTTAGACCACCGGTTAAAGCGGTTATATACGGTTTTCCATGGGCCGTATCGTTCAGGTAAATCACGCCATGGGGCACCAGAGCACAACACCCAGAACATGCCATTGATGATCATACGATGCTCCGCCCATGGGCGTCCGGCCCGTGGTGTTGCAGGTTGAGCGGGCAGTAAAGGCTGGATGATATCCCATGCTTCATCAGGAAGGTCGTAGCGGGCCATAGTTCAATATGTTGTAGAAACAGATGGTTACTATAGCTCAGACGATTAAGGGACACAGCCTAGCTACAACCTTCAGTTAGTAATGTCGGTTGGTTTTTTCTTCATATTTCCTGTTTCGCCAGTCCGTTGCGAATTCAGCTGGTGTCTGGTAATCCAGCGATGAATGGGGACGGCACTCGTTATAATCCTGCCGCCAGTCATTAATCGTTTTCCGGGCATGAAGAATATCGCTGAACCAGTGTTCATTCAGACACTCATCGCGAAAGCGTCCGTTAAAACTCTCAATAAATCCGTTCTGTGTTGGCTTACCTGGCAGGATAAGCCGTAGTTCCACACCATGCTCAAAGGCCCATTGATCGAGCGCGCGGCAGGTAAATTCCGGGCCCTGATCGGTTCTTATTGTCGTCGGATACCCCCGAAACAACGCGATGCTGTCCAGAATACGCGTGACCTGAACACCTGAAATACCGAAAGCAGCGGTGATCGTCAGACATTCCTTCGTGAAATCATCCACACAGGTCAGGCACTTGATCCTGCGACCGCTGGCCAGTGCGTCCATAACGAAATCCATCGACCATGTCAGGTTCGGTGCATCCGGGCGCAGAAGCGGAAACCGTTCGGTCGCCAGCCGTTTACGGCGTCGTCTGCGTTTTACGCTCAGTCCATTAAGGTGGTAAATACGGTATACCCGCTTGTGATTGACGTGAAGGCCCTCCCTACGCAGCAACTGCCAGATGCGCCTATAACCAAAACGTCTGCGTTCAAGCGCCAGCTCAGTAATACGCCCTGATAAATGTGCATCGGCAGCCGGACGCTGAGCTTCGTAGCGGCAGGTCGACAGGGACAAACCTGTAAGCCGGCAGGCACGACGTTGCGACAGACCGGTCGCATCACACATCAACACCACGGCTTCCCGCTTCTGGCCTGTCGTCAGTACTTTCGCCCCAGAGCCACCTGAAGCGCCTCCTTATCCAGAATGGCTTCGGCAAGTAGCTTCTTGAGTCTGGCGTTCTCTTCCTCAAGCGACTTCAGGCGCTTAACCTCGGGCACTTCCATACCGCCATACTTCTTACGCCAGGTGTAAAAGGTGGCGTCGGAAATGGCGTGCTTACGGCAGAGCTCACGGGCAGATACCCCGGCTTCAGCCTCGCGGAGAATACTGATGATCTGTTCGTCGGAAAAACGCTTCTTCATGGGGATGCCCTCATGTGGCTTATGAAGACATTACTAATATCGTGGTGTATTAATCAACGGGGAGCAGGTCAACGCTGCTTCAGCATTTAGGATATAAAGATATCCTGGACGAACACGGAAACTTCCTTCTGTACACAGAGTTGCGTGACCAGCTGCAGAGCGTGCTAGATGCAAACATGATGCTGGCGGATAAGCTCAACTATAATGGAACGCCGGTATTTATTGTCATGAACATTAAACACCCACAAAACAAGACGACTACGGTGATGCCTGGTGCGCCGGATTACTATCGTCTTCAGCAGGCTATTGACAAAGCTAAAGGTGTCTGACTGATTAACATGAACCGCATTTATATAAAAATATCACGGGGAAAATGACATGACAATTGATGTAAATATTCTGAGTATTAGCATCATTTGTGTGGTTATTCGGTTTGTGTATGTTGCTAGCTTCCGAGTGACAAGACATCAGTATGTCACGGGTAAAAATGCCACTGCCAAAAGCATCAAAAAACTAAGAGAACTGTCGGCTTTACATCATGTAATTAAGAGGTTGTTCCCTAAAGTAGACACGCACAAAGGGTTATTAAGAATAATCGTGCGCAATAGTGCGCATTCCTTACAGGAAATGGAAAGAGCTGCCCTCATGTTGAATGACGATGTTGATGGCGGTTCGGAACAACATAAAGATATTTTTGAATCTGCATCACTTGCATACTGCAATAGTTTCCAAGTCATATCAATGATTTCTCAAATAATTGTTGAATTAGAACCATTGCATAAAAATGGCGTATTTATTGAAGAAATGTATAGCTATTTAACTGAGAATGGTGTATTTGACCACGAAAATATGCTGAAAGCAGCCGAGAGATATGGATCAGAGACCGCCGTGATGGCGCTTACAGCGTTCCTGAGTCGCTCGGGGGAAGGTTTGACATTACTTCAGAAACGGGTGGAAGCAAAATCATTTGGACAACTGGTGGGAGGGAGTTTACCTCCTTAACGTGACGTAGGGTTGGGGCGTTTTTTTTACATGAACAGTAATGATATCGCGTAAGTTAACGTGATGCTGTTTATCCGTGGCCTGGGTGATGAGTGTCTCACGAGGCCCGAGCGGGCCTCGGTTCATATTAGGGGCAATAAACTGACAGAGTTACTTTTTCGGCAGTGGCCCGAGTTTAACGCCATCAGGATAATATTCCCAGCCGTCGCGGATTTTAACTTTTTCATCCCACGGCAACTTGTACTCGCCGTTGGCAAGATCGCGTACCCAGGTCAGATAGTTCTCGCGCTCGCCGCCGGGTTTACCGACGTATCCCCGGCAGCCGAGGTTAAAGATATTGTTTTCCAGCGCCCAGTTTTCCCGCGCCTTGTCGACCAGTCGAGGGAACAGTTCGGCGGTGACAATTTCCCATGGATTGCGGTGCCCCTGTTGAATAACATTGCCGTCATAGTTGCAGACGGTGCCTTCGCCAAAGTAGTAGAACACTTCATCGTAACCGGCGAGGTTAACGGACACGGTGTACATCAGGTTCTGCCAGGCGTTGGTACGGTTGGTCCAAATCCACTGGTCATTTACCTGGGTGGAGTAACCGGAAATACGGATGTAAACGTTACAGCCTTTGTAGGCGGCTTCGCGCGCCAGTTCAGGGAACATGCCGTCGTGGCAGATACAGACCGCAAGGCGTGAACCTTTGGGCCCGTCACAGACCGGCATGCCCATATTCCCCGGCATCCAGGGCTCAATCGGCACCCACGGCTGCAGTTTACGGTAGTGCAGGGCGATCTCGCCGCGATCGTTGATGATAATCGCGGTGTTATAGGGCGGTAAGGTGGGGTCTTCGTTGCGTTCCATCAGTGAGAACACGCCCCAGATACGGTTGCGAATGCATGCTTCTTTGAACTGCCCAATTTCCGGGCTGTCGAGAGTTAACAGCATCTCATCATATGTCCAGATTTTGGTATTCAGCCCCTGGGTTGAATATTCAGGGAAAACGATAACGTCCAGACCGGGATAGCCGGCTTTCGTGGAGTCAACGGCTTTACAGATCTTATCAACCTGAACCTGAATATCCTCCGGTCCTTTAATAACCGGGACAGGATACTGAATGGCGGCAATTAATAACGCTTCATCCCAGGAACTGACACTTCCGGTGCTACCCATAATAGACCTCTCATCGTGAATGAATTAAAAGTTTAAACGGCAAGATAAGATGCGATCTTTTCGCGATCGGCATGTTCACGTTGTTCCTGATGTACGATGTGTCCTTTTTCCATCACTACGATCCTGTCGGATACATCCAGAACAAAACTTAATACCTGTTCAGAGACCAAAATAGTCAGACCTTCCTGGTCACGAATGCGGCGAAGTATTTTCGCCATCTCTTTAATAATGGAGGGTTGTATTCCCTCCGTTGGTTCATCCAGCAACAGTAATTTGGGTTGCCCGGCCAGCGCGCGGGCCATAACCAGCTGCTGCTGCTGGCCGCCGGATAAATTTCCGGCCATGCGTTTACGTAAATCCCACAGCGCCGGAAAATAGTCATACAGATGGTCGGGTACGCGGGTGTCTCTGGCGGATTTCATGCCGGTTCTGATATTTTCCTCAACCGTCATGGTGGCAAAAACCATACGCCCCTGCGGAACAAAACCTAATCCGCGATGCACGCGCTCATGGCTGGCCAGCGAAATAATATCGCTGCCGTCAAATAACACTTTTCCCACACGGCTTTCGATCATGCCAATCAGTGACTTCATCAGCGTAGTCTTGCCCATGCCGTTGCGGCCCACCAGCGCCACAATCTCACCCGGTGCAATCGACAGATTCAGCCCCTGTATAATCTGGCTCTGGCCGTAGGAAACCGCGTAATCGGTAAGGTTCAGCATGCTTTTCTCCTCAGTGCCCCAGATAAACATCGATGACGCGCGGGTCATTTTTGACCTTGCTGATGCTGCCTTCCGATAGCACCTTGCCCTGATGCATTACCGTGACGTGGTCGGCGATATCTTCGACAAACTGCATATCGTGTTCGATTACCAGGACCGAGCGTCGAGCTGCAATTTTGCGCAGCAGAAGTGCCGTTTTTTCCCGCTCGTTCACCGACATACCGGCGACCGGTTCATCCAGCATCAGCAGGCTGGGGTTCTGGATCAGCAGCATGCCGATCTCCAGCCACTGTTTTTGCCCGTGGCTCAGCAGGTCGGCCTGCACGTCGAGGAAATCAGTCAGGAAGATTTCCTCAGCGACATGTCTGACGGCCTGAATAACCTCGTCGGTGCGGCGAAAGAACATCGCGCCAAATGCACTTCTCCCTTTCGGCCACGACAGTTCCAGATTTTCAAATACCGTCAGATTTTCATAAATCGACGGGTTCTGGAATTTCCGACCCACGCCGGTTTGCACAATTTTATTTTCTTTCATTCGGCTGATTTCTTTATCTTTAAATTTGATGCTGCCGCCGGTCAGCCGCGTCTTTCCGCAAATAAGATCCAGCACTGTGGTTTTCCCAGCTCCATTGGGGCCAATGATCACGTATATTTGCCCTTCATCGATGTACATGGAAAAATCATCTACTGCTTTAAATCCGTTAAATGACACCGTCAGCCCTTCTACGGCGAGGATAATTTCCCGGTTGGATTTTTTCATTTTGCTGCTCCCGAATTCGCCTTCGATTTATTCCAGCTTTTTCTTGCTGTTTTTCCCGGAATATATTTCGCCAGCCGCGGCTGAACATGCTGCTGATAAATCCCCGCCAGCCCTTTGGGGAACACCAGTACCACGCCGATAAACAACATTCCCATTGCGATGGTCCACAGTTCCGGGAAACTTTCTGATATACGGCTTTTGGCTGCATTGACGATTAAGGCCCCAAAAACGGCACCCAGCAGGGAACCCCGGCCACCGACCGCACAGAAAATCACCATTTCAATGGAGGCCACGGTGCCGATAAACCCCGGCGACATAAAGCCGACCTGCAGGGTGAACATGGCCCCCCCAATCGCGGAGAACAGCGCGCTGATGCAGAACACCATCGTCTTGATACTCGCCACGTCGTAACCGGAAAAACGTACCCGATCTTCTTTATCGCGGATGGCGACCATCAGCCGGCCAAACTTGCTGTTAACGATAAAATAGCCGGCCATCAGCACTAGCATCAGCAGCCCGGCGTTGACGAAATACAAGAGGTAGCGCGCGCTGTCGGTGCGAATGTCCCAGCCAAGCAGAGTGCGCAGATCGGTGATGCCGTTGATCCCGCCGGTGTAGCCCTGCTGACCTATAATCAGGATGGTCAGAATGGCTGAAATCGCCTGGGTGATGATGGCAAAGTACACGCCGCCGACACGCCGCCGAAACATGGCACTGCCGAGGATCCAGGCGAAAATCGTCGGGACGATGAGAATGGCCAGCAGCGTCAATCCGAATGAATGGAACGGGTACCAGAATGAAGGCAGGGCCGTCAGCTGGTTCCAGTCCATGAAGTCAGGGATCCCCGGTGTGGTTTGCATTCGGGTATCGGCCGGGGTCGATGCCTCCAGCTTCAGAAACATCGCCATGCAGTATCCGCCCAGGCCAAAAAATACGCCCTGTCCCAGGCTGAGAATGCCGCTGTAACCCCAGCACAGCACCAGCCCCACCGCTACGAAGGCATAAGTCAGATATTTCCCCATCAGATTCAGGCGAAAGATATCCAGCACCAGCGGCATGATCACCAGCAGCAGGAGCGCCAGCAGGGCAAGACCAACAAACGGATACGGTTTAAGTTGTTTCATTATTCGGCTCCTAACGACGCACGCGGCTGGCGAACAGGCCCTGCGGACGCAGCAGCAGGATCCCCAGAACGATCAGCAGTGTGATGACCTTCGCCATCGAACCGCTCAGGAAGAACTCCAGCGTGGACTGGGACTGGGAGATAGCAAAGGCTGAAGCCAGCGTACCGATCAGACTTTGTGCGCCACCAAACACCACCACCAGGAAGGTGTCGACGATGTACTGCTGACCGGCGGTCGGGCCTGTCGAACCGATCATAGTGAAGGCGCTTCCGGCAATACCGGCGATGCCACAGCCCAGTGCGAAGGTGCGGTTATCGACGCGGGCGGTGTTAATCCCAACCGCGCTGGCCATCGGTCGGTTAAGGACCACGGCCCGCACTTTTAATCCCCAGGCGGAACGGTACATTAGCCAGCCGACGAGGGCGGTAATCACGGCAGTCAGCAGCAGAACAAACACGCCGTTAATCGGAATATCGATGTTGTCGGCGAAACGGTAGGAACCCATCAGCCACTCCGGCAGGTCAACGCCAACTTCACGTGGGCCAAAAGCGGAACGGTAGCACTGCTGCATAATCAGGCTGAGGCCCCATGTGGCCAACAGCGTATCCAGCGGTCGCTTGTAGAGGTGGCGGATCAGCACCTTCTCCACCAGCGAGCCGAGCGCGGCGGTGCAGAGGAAGGCCAGCACGATCGCCACAAAAAAATAGAGTCCAAACAGTGAAGGCAGGTAACTGCTGAAAAATTTCCCGGTCAGCCAGGTGACATAGGCTCCGAGGATCATAAACTCACCGTGGGCCATGTTGATCACGCCCATCTGACCAAAAATAATCGCCAGCCCAAGCGACATCAGAACGAAAACGGCAAACAGGCTAAGACCCGCAAATCCCTGCATCACCATGATGGACGCGAGATCGGCAAAACTGTAATCACTGAACATGTCATACCCCCAGTGCGCTGGAACGTTCCCCCGCGGTCAGCGGGGGAGTGCGGTTAATCTTTCGGGAAAGGATTGGGTTCGATCAGTTCAGGCGTCTGATAAATCACGTCATACTGCCCGTCGGCTCTGGCATGACCAATGACCGTTTTAGACCAGAGATGATGGTTTTCGTGGATGCGGACGTAGCCTTCGGGTGAATCTTTCAGTTCAATACCCGGCGAGGCCTTGCGAACTTTATCGATATCAAAGGAGCCAGCTTTCTCTACTGCCGCCTTCCACAACCACGGGCCAAGGTACGCAGCCTGAGTCACATCGCCGATGACCATGTCATCGCCCCAGCGCTTTTTAAACGCGGCAACAAAAGCATGATTAGCGGGGTTGTCCATACTCTGGAAGTACTTCATGGAGGCGTAAGCGCCTGCAATATTTTCACCGCCAATGCCGCGAATTTCGTCTTCCGTCACCGAAATGGTTAACAGCAGCGGTTTCTCCTGTGACATATCGATGCCGGCGGCTTTCAGCTGTTTGTAAAACGCCACGTTAGAGCCGCCAACCACAATGGCGTAGATCACATCGGGTTTTTTCAGCTTGATTTTGTTGATCACCGAGTTGAACTGCGTGTTGCCCAGCGGATAGTAGTCTTCCCCGACCACCTTCAGACCCAACTTTTCAATATGATGACGGGCAATTTTGTTGGCGGTACGTGGCCAGATATAGTCAGAACCGAGAAGATAGAACGATTTGGCATGCTTGTTTTTGACCACCCAGTCGATGCCTGAAATGATCTGCTGCGTGGCTTCCTGGCCGGTGTAGATGACGTTTGGTGACTGCTCCAGCCCTTCATAGAAGGTGGGGTAGTAAAGCATGCCGTTGTACTGTTCCAGAACGGGCAGCATGGCTTTACGCGATGCGGATGTCCAGCCGCCGAAGATAGCAGCAACCTTGTCGCTGACCAGCAGCTTACGGGCTTTCTCCGCAAAGGTAGGCCAGTCGCTGGCGCCATCTTCCTGTACGTACTCAATCTTACGGCCCAGCACGCCGCCGCTGGCGTTGATCTGTTCAATCGCCAGTTTCTCTGCCTGGATCGAACCGGTTTCACTGATTGCCATGGTACCGGTTGAAGAATGCAGGATCCCCACTTTGACGCTGCTGTCGGTGACCGCCAGCCCGGTGCTGTTCACCGCTGCCGTATCCGGCGCGGCCATCGCGGCCTGAACGGCGAACATCAGACTGGCCACAGCCAGAAGTTTTACCCGTATCCCGCAGCGTTTCAGAAAGCGACTGTCGGGGTGTTTTTTATCTGGCGGCAGTGGAGAAAGTGCGTAGTCGTTCATGGTGGCCCTCATCATCGGTTGTGTGTAATCTCGTCAGCGAGTGCCATCATGCCGGACAGTGACGCATCCGCTCTATGCGTCAGGTGACGCAGTCATTACGTCATTTGACGTATTGGAATAACGGCCCGGGATCGCTATTTTCAGGGGCGCGCAGGTGAAAGATGTTAAGCAACAGGTGGAGTTAACTCCCCATTAAATCAGGCTTCGGGCAGGAAAAGGGGCGACGATGACCGTTCAGCAAAAAGCATTCAAGTCCCGGCGACAGTACAATCAGTGGGTGACCAACCAGACGCTGGAGGATTTCGCGCTGCGCTACACGCCGCTTTCGGCGAGGCGCTGGAGTGCAGGGCGGGTGGTGATGACCGCACTCAGTGCGATTACCTTTCTTGCGCTCGAGGCCATAGGAGGGGCGCTGACGCTGACCTATGGTTTCAGCTATGTGGCGCTTGCCGTGCTGCTGGTCAGTTTGATCATCTTTCTGCTGTCAATGCCGATAGCGGTCACGGCGGCCCGCAACGGGCTGGATATCGATCTGCTGACGCGCGGGGCGGGATTTGGCTATCTGGGTTCCACCGTCACCTCGCTGATTTATGCTTCTTTCACCTTTATTTTCTTTGCCCTCGAAGCGGCGATTATGGCGATGGCGCTGAATATGCTGTTTGGGCTACCGCTGCACTTTGGCTATCTGATAGGGTCGGTAGTGGTGATACCGCTGGTCACCTGGGGATTTACATTTATATCTCGTTTTCAGCAGTTTACGCACGTTTTCTGGCTGCTGCTGCAGCTGCTGCCGTTTGTGATCATCCTGTTGCGTGATAGCGGAGCGGTTAGCCGCTGGACCCACTATCAGGGTTTTATGTCGGCGAACGGGTCTTTCGATTTGCTCCAGCTTGGCGCCATTTGTTCCGTTTTGCTGTCACTGGTCAGCCAGGTCGGCGAGCAGGTCGACCAGGTGCGGTTTCTGCCTGCGGCACAGCCTGGCAAAAGCTGGAAATGGTGGTGCGGCGTAATAGCCGCAGGGCCCGGCTGGATCGTGATTGGCGCCGTGAAAATTATGCTGGGCTCCTTCCTCGCCGTGCTGGCCTACGAGAACGGATTTGGCACCGAGCTGGCCGTGGAACCCACGCATATGTATATGGTGGCCTTCAGCTACGTCACCAGTTCATCTTCAACGATGCTGGCACTGACCGGGATCTTTGTGGTGCTCTCCCAGCTGAAAATTAACGTCACCAATGCGTATGCCGGTTCCATCGCCTGGTCAAACTTCTTTCTGCGCCTGACCCATCGGCATCCGGGACGGGTGGTGTGGCTCTTTTTCAACGTGGGTATCGCCCTGCTGCTGATGGAACTGGGCGTTTACCGGGTTTTTGAGGATATCCTGGGTATTTATGCCGTTGCGGCCACCGCCTGGCTTGGCAGCGTGGTGGCGGATCTGACGCTGAATAAATGGCTGGGGCTACGGCCACGCGAGATCGAGTTTCGCCGCGCCTACCTGTATGACATCAATCCGGTTGGCATCGGGTCAATGTGTCTGGCGATGCTCTGCGGGTTATCGGCACTGATGGGCTGGTTCGGCCCGATAGCCCATGCTTATGCCTCGCTGCTGTCGCTGCTGGTGACGTTTGTCGCTGCGCCGCTGATCGCCTGGTCGACCGGGGGCCATTACTATCTGGCTCGCTCCCCCGTGAAGGCAATTGTTGATGAGTGCTGCATTTGCGGCAACCATTTCGAGAAACCGGAAATGAGCTATTGTCCTTTCTATCAGGGCAGCATCTGTTCGCTGTGCTGTTCACTGGATGTGCAGTGTAACGATGCCTGTAAACCTCAGGCGCGCTATGGCGAGCAGCTGTTTAATTTTCTGAGTTATTTCCTGCGAGGAAAAATGCTACGGGCGATCGATCCCAGAGTCTGGAGCTTCCTCAGCATTTTACTGCTGTTCAGTTCGGTCATCGGTATTCTGCTGATGTTGGTTTTTGTGCAGATGCGCACCGCGTTTTCCGGCGAAGCGGAACTGCTGGCCGCCGCGCTGTGGAAGGTCTTCTTCATTCTGCTGATTGTCACCGGGATCACCACCTGGCTGTTTGTGTTGACCAATAAAAGTCGCCAGATTGCACAGGAAGAACTGCGGCTGCAAAGCGACCGGTTACTGAAGGAGATCATTGCTCACGAGGCGACCGACGGGCAGCTGAAGCAGGCCAAAGAGGCTGCAGATGAGGCCAATCTGGCGAAAAGTCGCTATCTGACCGGCATTACCCACGAGCTGCGTACGCCGCTGAATGCCATGCTCGGCTATGCGCAACTGCTGGAAAAAGCCGATGATATCCCCCCGGCGCGAAAGCGCGGCATTGGTATTATTCGCCGCAGCGGAGAACACCTGGCCAACCTGATTGAAGGCCTGCTCGATATCTCAAAAATCGAAGCCGGTAAGCTGGAAATTCATCGCGAAGGAGTACGCATTGGCGAGTTGGTGCAGCAGTTGGTCGCGATGTTCGATCAGCAGGCCAGTGATAAGGGGCTGACCTTTAACTACAACCCCCCACACTGGGTACCAGACGTGGTAATGACTGATGAAAAGCGCCTGCGCCAGATCCTGATTAACCTGATGTCCAATGCGATAAAATTCACCGATCGTGGCGATGTGACGCTGGACTTCCAGTATCGTAGCGAAGTGGCTTTTTTCTCGATTCACGACACGGGGATCGGTATTGATGAAGCCAATCTTGAACGCATTTTCAAACCCTTTGAACGGGTATCCGAAGACAGCGGCCGGGTGGGAACCGGGCTGGGCCTGACTATCACCCGCCTGCTGACCTATATCATGGGCGGCGATCTGCAGGTCGAAAGTGTGCGTGGTGCCGGAACCACCTTTAAGCTCAGCCTGATGCTGCCCAGCCACAGTGGGGTGAGCTATGTACCAGCGGAGGCGGCACCGGTGGCCGGTTACAGCGGCCCGCGACGGCGAGTGATGGTGGTTGACGATGACGAATCACACCGTCTGTTAATGAACGATCTGCTGACCCCGCTGGGTTTTATTGTACACACCGCCAGCAGTGCGGCGGCGGCCATGCAGCTTAGTGTGGAGACGGTGCCGGATATCTGGCTGCTGGATGTGGCAATGCCGGGAATGTCAGGCTGGCAGCTGCTGAACAGGTTGCGTACCCGGGGAGACTTGCAGCCGGTGATAATGGTTTCGGCAGAGGCCGATGAGGGTAAGTGGCGGAACATTAAAAACCGCGGTGAAGTTCGCTATCTGGTCAAACCGGTGCAGATGCTCCTGCTGCTGGAAAATATGGGTGAAATGCTGAACCTCGAATGGATCCGCGAGGGCACCACCGTGGCCCGCGTGGCGGGCACGGCGGCAAAAGCTACGCTGTCTGCGCAGCACCGCCGCGAGCTGATTGAGGCGGCCAGCCTGGGCTACGTCAGGGGCTTTCGGGAACTGTTGAGCCGTATGCGCGACGAAGGGCAGATCGGTCTGGCCGAGGCTGAGCAGTTAGAAGAGCTGGCAGGGCGTTTTCGCTTTGATGAAATAGTCAGTAACCTGAACAGATCCGCAGGAGATCGAGATGACAGCCTCTAAACCCACCGTGCTGATTGTTGATGACGATATCAATACGGTCAGCATGCTGAATGATAATCTGGACGAGGCGGGTTTTACCGTTCTGGTGGCGCTGGAAGGGAATCAGGCGCTGTCGGTCACGCGGCAGATCACGCCGGATATTATCCTGATGGATGCCGTTATGCCGCACCTTGACGGCTATCAGACCAGCCGCTGCCTGCGGGAAAGTCCGGGGCTGCGCTATACGCCGATTATCTTTATGACCGGTCTGAGCGAAACAGAAAACATTGTGAACGCGTTTGATGCGGGCGTCGTGGATTATGTGGTGAAACCTATCCGCATTGAAGAGTTGTTGGTGCGAATGCGCACCCATTTGCGAAATTCCAGACTGACCGCCAGCGCGTGGAATGCGATGGATTTTGTGGGCCAGTCTTTGTGCGTTTTTAGCGCTGAAGGCAAGCTGCTGTGGGCAACGCCGAATGCCTGGCAACTGATTAAAACCTGCTGTGATGCGGATTTCCAGCCGAGCCGGGCGGTGGTGCAGCGTTTGCTCAGCTGGTTGAGCAACGCGCAGGCCGTGATGCATCCCCTCGACCTTTCACTGTTGTCGCTGCCCGTCAGGGTATTCTGGTCGCGCCAGACGGCAGATAATGAGTATCTGCTGCGCCTTGAAGAGGTGGTTGAGCAAACGGACGGGCAGGAAACGGACGCTCTGCGCAGCAGGCTGAAGCTGACGCAGCGAGAGGCTGAAGTGCTGCTGTGGATTGCGCGCGGTAAAAGCAATAAAGAGATCGGTGAAATCCTGGAGCTCAGTCCGCGTACCGTCAACAAGCATCTGGAACTGGTGTATCGAAAACTCTGCGTGGATAACCGCACAGCCGCCGCTGCACTGGCACTGAAGCAAGTCCGGTGACGGGCCTGTACAAGTCCATTGGACCCAGTACACGATTCTGTGTAAATGCCTTTTCTCAGAAGTGACCGTCCAGGCGATCACCGAACTCGATAATAAAGCGGCTCATCGCCATACGGCAGTCCCTCAGCGGCATCGTCTATTTTTGTGACGCTGCCTGGATTGCCCCTTCTTCACTGCGTCATCCGTCGGGGCCTGATAGATGGCTTTCAGGTCGTGGGTGACGGCTTTGTAGTCCTTCTAGGAGACGAACCGCAGACTGTTGCGCACCATATGCACGATGCACAGCTGGATGCGGGCTTCCGGATACACTGTGTTGATCGCGTCCGGGAAGCCCTTCAGACCGCCGACACAGGCGATGAGGATGTCGTTCAGGCCGCGGTTTTTTAGTTCTGTCAGCACATTTAGCCAGAAATTCGCGCCCGCGTTTTCGGCCAGCCAGATACCCAGCAGCTCTTATTGGCCTTCGATATTGATACCCAGCGGCAGGATCACGAATTTATTGATAACGCGACTGTTCTGCTGGACTTTCAGGCCGATACAGTCAAAATAAACAATGGGATAGACTGCATCCAGTAGACGATTCTGCCATTCGCTAACCTGCCCCATCACGGCGTCGGTGACCTTCGAGACCAGCGCCGGTGAGACATCAGCGTCATACAGTTCTTTGAACGCCGCCGCTATCTCACGGGTAGTCATCCCTTTTGCGTACAACGATAAAATCTGGTTATTCATCCCGGTGAACCGGGTCTGGTTTTTCTTCACCAGTTGCGGTTCGAAAGAGCCATCACGATCACGTGGCGTACGGAACTCCAGCGGGCCATCGCCAGTGATGACGGTCTTTTTGGTATAGCCGTTGCGGGCGTTGGTCGCCGGTTTGGGCTGATTTTTATCGTAGCCGAGGTGATGGGTCAATTCGGCGTTGAGCACTGCTTCGACACTAATTTTTTTCAGCAGGCGATCGAACTGGTTGAGATCGTCAGGGGTTTTGATATTTTTGGCCAGTTCGTTAGCCAGAGCCTGCAACTGTTTTACGTCCATAAATTAACCTGCTTTTGATGTTGGATTGAACATATCAAAATCAGGCAATTACACAAATCTATGTACAGGCTCTAGACGTTTTTATACTTCACTTTGAGGACGTAACGCCACAGCAAAATCAGGACTGTGTCTTTTTTTTATTTCAATCCGTATCTTTACATGCTCGAATAATTGTCATGCGTGAAACTCAAGAAAGCCTTCCTGTTTCATTCATTGACTTTCCGTTTCGGAAAGGATTAGTTGTCTATTTTTTACTTGTTGAGTTTGTTTTTAATGTGATGTTTTTTGATATACATAAATATTGTTTCTTTTTTTGTGGATGGTTACCATGACTTTTGTATTGAAAATAATAAGTCAGGTGTCAGATTGTTTGGTTCTTTCTTTTAGGTTTTTCATTTAAAATGGAAGTAGGGTTTTATTTTCAACTCAAAATCCTAAATAACTGTTCGGAATAGTAGATCACTTTGAGGGAACTCAGCCCGAATTGCGCGATCTGATCAATCGCTGAATATCCCAAATCACCAACCGGACTGAGCGATGCCGATCATAGCACCAATTCCCCGTGACGAACGACGCCTGATGCAGAAAGCTATCCATAAAACGCGTGATAAAAATTATGCCCGCAGACTGACCACCATGCTGATGTTGCACCGGGGCGAGCGCGTCAGTCATGTGGCCAGAACACTCTGCTGTGCCCGCTCATCGATTGGTCGCTGGATTAACTGGTTCACTCTGTCTGGTGCTGAAGGCCTGAAGTCATTACCGTCAGGACGTGGCAGGCGCTGGCCGTTCGAACATATTTGCGCATTGCTGCGTGAGCTTGTGAAGCATTCTCCCGGCGATTTCGGTTATCAGCGTTCCCGCTGGATAGACTGGCCCCATGAATCTCCAGACAGTTGGTATCACTTAAGTTAGTGATAGTCTTAATACTAGTTTTTAGACTAGTCGTTGGAGTCCGGATGATTGATGTTTTAGGTCCAGAGAAGCGCAGACGGCGCAGTGTTCAGGAAAAAATCGCCATTGTTCAGCAGAGCTTTGAGCCCGGAATGACCGTGTCGCTGGTCGCCCGTCAGCATGGTGTTGCTGCCAGTCAGCTGTTCCTGTGGCGTAAGCAGTATCAGGAAGGTAGCCTCACAGCCGTTGCCGCAGGAGAACAGGTTGTGCCCGCGTCGGAACTGGCCTCTGCGATGAAGCAAATTAAAGAGCTGCAGCGCCTGCTGGGCAAGAAAACCATGGAAAACGAGCTGCTGAAAGAAGCTGTTGAATATGGCCGTCAAAAAAAGTGGATAGCGCACGTGCCCTTGTTACCGGAGGATGGAGAATAAGCCTTGTCAGTCGTTGCCTCCGGGTCTCACGTGCGCAACTTCATGCCATGGCCCGTCGGCCGAAGGACTGGCAGGATCGTCGGTGCAAGCGCAAGCCTGATGATACTGAAGCGCTGGCCCGTATCCATACCGTTATCGGCGATCTGCCCACCTATGGTTATCGTCGGGTATGGGCACTGCTGCGCAGACAATCAGAAACTGCCGACATGTCGGTGGTCAATGCCAAACGCGTATACCGCATCATGCGTCAGAATGCGCTGCTGCTTGAGCGTAAACCGGCAATACCGCCATCGAAGCGGGTGCATACAGGGAAAGTGGCCGTTAGAGAAAGTAACCAGCGGTGGTGCTCTGACGGCTTCGAGTTCAGCTGTGATAACGGTGAAAAACTGCGGGTCACGTTCGCGCTGGACTGTTGCGATCGTGAGGCACTGCACTGGGCGGCCAGTACCGGTGGATATGACAGTGAAACCGTGCAGGACGTCATGCTGGGTGCGGTGGAGCGTCGCTTCGGTAATAGCCTGCCGGCATCCCCCGTTGAGTGGCTGACAGACAACGGTTCAGCGTACCGTTCCCATCAGACGCGTCAGTTCGCCAGAATGGTAGGACTGGAGCCTAAACATACGGCGGTACGTAGCCCGGAAAGCAACGGGATGGCGGAGAGCTTCGTGAAAACGATGAAGCGCGATTACATCAGCATCATGCCGAAGCCTGACAGGTTAACAGCGGTAAAGAACCTTGCGGAGGCCTTCGAACATTACAATGAATGGCATCCGCATAGTGCACTTGGATATCGTTCACCACGGGAATATCTGCGGCGGCGAACCAGTTATGGGTTAAGTGATAAAAAGTGTATGGAAATATAGGGGCCAATCCAGCCTTACAGGCACTGCTGGGCTCACGTGACGCATGATTGTCACGCAGAGATACCAGTATTCTACACGACCGTTGACATTCAGCGGTCTACTCCATCTCTGCCGCCAGGCCAACTCTAGGGCAGGATCGTCTACCGGGGCGGGGTCAGTCCAACGCCCCTTTCAAAATGTCCTCAAAATCAGCGCCACTCAAGTCAGGAGTTGCACACAGCATATCTCTTGCTAATGAACGCCGCCGCAGCAGAAGGTCATCCAGAGTTTCTTCAAATGTGGTGATTTCGGGATCCCTCACCGTCGGATAATAAACATACACATCTTTAATTTGCCCAATCCGGTACGCCCGATCTGTTGCTTGATCTTCTTTGGCTGGGTTCCAGCAACGAGTGAAATGAATAACATGATTGGCTTTCTGTACGTTAACACCGAAACCGACTGCAACCGTAGAGAGAATAATCACCCCAAATCCAGGATGAACCTGGAAATCATCGATCAGCCTCTGGCGGCTATTCTGACTATTACTTTTAGTGCTGGTATCACCGTTAATAATGACAGGGCGGATACCAAACTTTTGATGGATCGCATGCTGAAGTTCACGCTGTAAGTCTCGAAGCTCAGTAAAAATAATGACTTTATCTTTCGTAGTGCTTTTTATTTCTGCGAGTATTTTCAGCAACCAGTTAAGCTTGGGTGAGTTATCACGAAAACGCGGCTCTGGATTGACAACTGCAGGGTGTGCGCAAATAAGCTTCAATCGGTGTAGCAACCCCAGCATACCTGTTCCAGCCTGCTGCATGCCTTCGCTCAGCGCCTGTTGCTGTTGCCAGTTTGCAACAGACGAAAGGTAGAGCTGTTTTTGCACTCCAGACAACATCAACTGCTTGCAACTTTCCACTTCAATTTTCTGTGGTAAATCACGCGCAACCTCTTCTTTAGTTCGGCGTAATGTCTGGGGCTCAATCAGTGCTCGTAAGCGTTCCAGTCGTTCCGTATCGCGGCCTGCCTCATTTTCGATAGGGCGAACATAGTGTTTACCAAATTCATTCAGCGCCCCTAACAATCCTGGCTGCGCAAAATCAAATAAACTCCACAGGTCTACAAGTGTATTCTCGACAGGTGTACCGGTGCACGCCACTTTAAACCGGGCTTGTATTGCGTTGGCAGCATGAGTGATTAACGCAGCTGGATTTTTTATTTTTTGAGCCTCGTCGCATACCATAATGGACCACGGTTGGCGTGCCAGAGAAAATTCTTGATCGCGAAGCGTTTCGTAAGTCGTCAGTATGATTTTCGCCTCACCTTGCCAGCCAGGTTTAAGCAGGTTTTTAATCCCCTGAGACTGCAGATGAGCGGGTATAGCCTGTTTGGAGTATTTCACCACTTTGATGGTCTCACCGTACAATTTCAACACAGGAATACCCGCGGTGTAGAAGAAATTATCCAGCTCACGTTCCCAGTTATCTAAAAGAGAGACAGGGGCAACAATCAGACTTGGCGGTTCCTGTGGAAACTTTTCAATAAACCATACCAGGAAACTCAGAATTTGCAGCGTTTTCCCCAAGCCCATATCATCAGCAAGCAGACAGCCAGCGGTTTCCTCTGGTGAACGAAGGAAGAGTTGCTGTAGCCAGGCCACGCCTTCGCGTTGATGATCTTTGAGTCGGATATTCTCTTTAAGACTCAGGGGAATTTCAGGTTCTGCGTTGCGCGCACTGAGGAGTGAATCACGGCGCTGTTTGATGTAGGCAGCTTCTTCAATATTCTGCTCAATTTTGAGCACAGCCCGGACAGCTTTATCAGCAACGTTGTCTTGAGATCCATTTTCAGTGCTCTGCTGTTTTGCCCAGTTTTTAATGAAGGTTTTGACTGTATCCAGCGGTAATTGGCTATCATTCCATGGCGCGGCGATATGCGTTTCACCAGCAGCTTCTGCCTGAGTAATTCTCTCCTGCAATTCACCTAAGTGGTGAAGATTTTCGGGTTGCCAACCAGTCAGTACTTCGCCCGAAAATACTGAGAAATCGATGTCATCTGGAAGCCAGTTTTCACTTTGTGCCTTGGTCAGCCAGGGCGAGGAAATTTTTTCAAATTCACCAATACCAATCACCCGATCGCCATACTTCGCAATATCCAGAACATCGCTAAATTCTTCTCCTTCAATTTCTTGCTGCCAGCGTGTAAATAGGGCCTGGCAATCGTACCACTGTTGTTCAGTGAACTGGCTTAACTCCAGCTCGTAACCTTGCCAGGATCCAGCAGGCATCTGCGCTGCAACGCTAATACCGAGTTGCTGTATAAATTTTTCAAGCTCCCAGGGAGCTGAGAACACAAAAGTGACCTCTGGCTGGGGAACAGGTGAAATAGGTTCAAGTACCAGCGTAACTTCGATTATCTTATTCTCATCGCTCTGTTGGGGTATCAACCTGAAATGATGAAAGAAAATCCTGGCATCAAACAACGCCTGTTCATGTTCTTCGGGGGCCAGAACATCGGCAGCATCTTCACCTAAAAATGAATAGGGGTTACGAACAAACGAAAGCGCTTCACTTCCCGCCACTCGACGGCCAGGGATTGAGTGTATGGAATTCAGGACTTCTTTCACTTCAGGAGTAATGATGACATGGCTAAGTTCGCCGTTCTCTCCTGGGATGCGATAGCTATCATGAACCTGTGAATTCTTGTCAAAACTACCCAGCCAGTTAGCAGGCTGCTCCTCAAAATGGGGTTCAATTTCGATAACCGCAGTGTCAGCAACCGTTGCTTTACGCAAACGTAATGACAATGACGTCGGTTTGACGACATGCGTTTTTTCTAAATAATCATCAAATTTTGCGGAGGCTTGTTTCGCACATTTGCGGATAGCAGCCCATCCAAGTTGGTTAGTGGTTTCGCCGGGAACCTGGCTTTGCTGTGTACTAAGTCGTTCTGTTGCCTGTATGAGTACCCAGTTTTCCCTGGATAACAGATATTGCTGATTCTCAAAAGTAAAAATGGCACCAGTACGGCTGAAACGGATAGGGTGACGTTCAGGAAGTGTGGCCCATTCTGCAATCCAGATGCGAAAATCACTGTCACTTAATGCACCACGTGAACTCAGGCTTGCGCGTAAAGGAAGTATCTCTGGTACACCGATAAGAGGCAGGCTACTGGCATGTTCGTCATCATCCAGAAGACTGTACAAGGCATCCCAACTCAATAACCACCGGTCTGTTAGTGATATCAGATAGTCTTCTTCAGCCAGTTGCTCAAGCCAGGATGCCAGTGCCCAAAGCTGCGAATCATCAACCAGCGATAGCGGAAAACTGAGTCCGCTTTCCTCAACCTGATACTGATTCTTAAGATTGTGCTCTATCTGCTGACGATTTCCCGTCAGTTTACTTAAGAGGCGTTTCAGCATTATTTGATCCAGTAACGATGCGGTTCTTTTGCCACAGGCGTAAAGCCTAGTCGTAACAACTCTCTTTCTATGGTGTCGTCAGGCGTATTGAGCAGTACAGACAGTACGCCACCTTTTTGTCGATTATCGCTGACGACACATGAAGCACCTTCAACCAAGCTTTGAATTGCCGTATCACGCAGAGGATTAATGATTTTGATGCCAGACAAAGAAGCGGGAGAGGAGGCTTTTTTATCGACAAACTTGACGGGTTCTTCCGCCATCCACCGAACGCCCAACTTGCGTAGCTCATCGTCGTATTTCAGCATCCAGCCGGTTATCCGGACTTTGTTATACCCCTCAGCACGAGGTGCATGGGGCAACCTGAGCGCGCAGCGCCCCTGATCTTTTAGATGAATGTTGATATCAATCGTACGTGATTCAGGGTTAAATGGTGCGTGGCCTATTCGATAGGCGTACATCGCATTTCCTGTCCCGGAAAATTCGACGAATAGATAATCGTTGATTTGCATAATCATGGCGTTATCAAAGCTACGTCCGCCTCGTAAATAGCTCAATCGCCCCTTATTTTCTTCGCGGAATTTCACAAAGTCACTTCCACGGTCTTGCCAGGCATCAGGTCCCATGACGATACGAGTGAATCCCATTTGATTGGCGAAACGCAACCAATAGTGCAATCGTGCCTGATCGACATCGCCATTACCGCGCAACAGCTCGAAGAAATGTGTCAGGTCCTGTTTTGCTAACCATCCCCGGACCATTGCAGCAACCGGCTCGGAGACATATTGATGCCATTTATTCTGCTGGCTTTTCAACTGGGGGTTATCCCAGAATTCCAGCGCAGCTTGCTTCAACGCTGAATGTTCTTGATCGCGATAGACAGAGTAGTAATAGCGGGTCAGAGTCTCCGTCATGATGTCATCACGAAAGCGAACCCACTGTGAAGCCAGACCTAACAGCCAGCTAATTTTTTCCAGAAACTGAGGATCGTCAAGTGTGTCCAGTTGCGCTAAAAGCACCGCGAAGATCCGCTTCCATAGCCAGCTGCTATCGGGGATTTGCGCGATTTTATCTAATGACGAGAGCGAATTGTTTTCACCCGCAAGTAACTGCCTGGAAATAACGCCTCCAGCTTGCGGGGTAAAAATGTCGTGATAAAGCTCTATTGTCTTCATCCATGATTTTTCGCGTCGTATAGCGGCTTTCACCACGAAGTAACCTTGGGCAATATGTCCACGTAGTATGCACCAGTGTGGATTTTTCTCGGGCGACTCATGCTGATAAGCAAAATAACTTGAACAAAGTGCAGTCCAATCCTTGCGTTTCAACGCCTTAGATTCAAGCCGCGTCTTGATAGCGTTGTCGACCTCAGGGAAAAATATATCATCCTCCAGCAAGATTGGCCGGTCAGGATATAACGGATCGTTATCGGCAAGACTATAAAATACCATCCGCCATTCTCTCTCAGTGAGTTCTTCCGCAAGGCGGAGGCGACGCAGAGCCTCCAGCCGCATTTCTTGTGGCGGCGAAGGAATTCTTTCTGCTTTATCAAACCGTCTTTCCATATCCAGGGCCGCGGATGTTAACGTATGGAAATCATTACGCAGATAATCGTCATCCCGTTGAATGGAAGAGAGCTTCGCAGCAATGCGTTGAGAAAGAGAATTCAGTGCGGGCGTCATTGGGGCATTACCAGCTGGCAAACTTCTTTATTAACCACAGGGGGGAAATCCACCTCATCAGCCTTATCTCGTTTATCTTTGAGCCCGAAGAACTGCATACGTAACTCAACGCGACGACTGGCTTCCTTGCTTTCCTTGGCATTATTGAAGGAGACTCCCCCTGCAAGGAAAAGTTTACGGATTTGGATCTGTTGTTCTGCGGAAATACTTTTTTGCAGTGGGCTGCGGCTATCGAGCAGGCTACACATGACCCATTCAGAGCGTTGTAGGGAGAGATGTAGGTTGTACAGATATGAGCCATCAGTGTCGGTAAACCCTTCAATAACGATTTGCTTGAACCACTTCTTACCCTCTTCACTGTCGGCTGCATCCAACACAAGCGGAACAACATCCTGCAGTGCTTTTTGCCCCTCAGCGTTCAGGAAAAAACGGTTGTGATCGAAGCGTCCGGCCTCACCAAAGCTGATGCGGTTATCATGGCAATCCACAACGATAGTTTTGTTCACGTTGCGGGCATGCAGTTCCAGGCGCTCACACAATCTGGATATATCCTGCCCCCTTGTTTTTTCACCTTGCTCCGCACGTTGAATACGCTGTGTCACGGAACTCAACGACGCAACCATGACAACCAGAAATAACACCATCATAGCCGTCATCAGATCGGCATAAGAGATCCAGAATGGTTTCTCCGCCTCATCGCTACGGCGTTTTTTAACGCCAAATGCGTTTCCAAACATCAGCTGTCACCCCTCACGCACGCACGCGTGACAGGACATCGTCAAGCTCGCTGACGCTTTCTCCGAGCTGTTCGACAGAACTGGCGAGTAGATTAGAGGCTTTCGCCATTTCGACGTCCAGTTTGCCCAGCGTTTTATCCAGGCTGCGTGAAACACCTTCAGAGAAGTCTTCAAATCCTTTCCCGAGCACGTCACTGACATTTTCCATAAAGGTCTGAGCCTCCCTGTTATAACTCTGCAAATGCTCACCGTGCTGCTTAAGGTCGGCGATAAATTGACTGCGCGTGGTTTGTTCAGACTGCGTATTTGCGGCGAGCAACTCCAGCATGGCAATAGATTTGCTAACAGCTTCCCGATTGTTACGATAATCAGCAACAACAGACGCGAGTTCGCTGGTGGCAAGAGAGAGAGATGAACCTGCTGATTGCGCTTTATTCAGCACATCAGCGGTGAGGTGGTTTGCTTCCGACACCCGCTCACCTGCATGTTCAAAGCGTTCGGCAGCCTGACGCATTTTATCCGCGCCGTTTTGCATATCCTGAATCTGTCGGTTGGTTTGTTCGGCAAGCAGGCGAAGGGTTTCAGTGGTGCCCTGGTGTTGACTGGCAACTGTTTCAATCAGTTGTTTAATCTGACCGTCTGCCTCACTCATCACTCGCTGAGTTTGTTCATGCAGGGACTGCTGATTCGCTTGCTGATTTGCTGAAATCTGTTGCTGCCCCTTATCGATCTGCCCAAAGAGGCTCCCTAATTGCTCACCCAGCGCCTCGACAGAAGTTGCCATTTTTTCCATTGTGGCACTTTGTCCCTGCTGCACCGAGCTCTGGATGGCTTCGATAAAGGCAGCCATATGCTCTGCCTGCGCCTTTTCTCGTGCCTCACTATCGGCGAACATTTTTTCCAGTTGGTGAGCCATACGCTCTCCGGCCCCCTCACCTTCGGCGCCAATTTTAGCCACCGATGCCTGAAGACTAGTGAGCATGTCATTCATACCAGCCTGCATAGCTTGCTGGCCAGACTTCATCTCTGACAACAGTTGCTCAATGAGCTGCGCGCTACCCTGGCGGGAATCATCACTCACCTGACGCATGTCCTGTAACAACGCAGCAAATCCAGTTTGCATTGTCTGAATCACGCCAACGGTTTGCCCCATCATGTCGTTGAGGTTTGTAAACTGCTGACCAAAGGTGGTGTCGAGTTTCGCCATAAACGCAGTCAGCACATCCTGCAGCATGTTTTGTACCATGCCGCTTTGATCGCCGCTGGCGGTCTGCACTGCACCGGCAATTTTATCTAGCGGCGACTTCAGGCTGTTTTCAATCGCGCCACTGACTTGCTCGGCAAATTGTTGCCCTGATTCACGATAGGTAGTGCTAAGCGTGGCTGCTAACCGTTCGTTTTCTACTTTCTGGTTATCTGCCAGTTGCAGCAACATATCGCGTAAATCGGTGACCAGACTCTCTTTCAGATGGCGAGCCTGAGTCGCGCTTTCATTACTGGATTTCACCAGCGAGGCAAGGTACTCCTCACCAACACCACTGTCATAAAGGGAGTCCAGGGCAGCTGTGAATTTTTCCAGATATTTGTAGCACTTGGCGATGGATAGCTTTTCCAGCCAGGTGACAATAATGGAGGCGAAAATAGCAAATGCCGAACCCAGGAAGGCGTACAACACATCGTGCAACAGATTATTGACGCTGCTGGAGACCTGCTCTGGTGTGCTGGGATCGAAGTGATTGAGACCAATCATCAGGCCATAGAAGGTACCAATAATCCCTACACCGGTCAGGATTCCAGGTAAGTGTTTGAAGAATTCGGTATTCAGCGGAATATCGACCAGTTGTTGCTCCGAGAAAAAGCTGGCACTTGGTGCAGTAGCTCTAATGCGGACGATTTTCTCTTCCCCGTTCTCCAGTTCGCGCTGCGGGTGTAACGATTCTTTGAACTCATTCCACGCATGCCTGAGCTCAGGCCGCTGAAACAGGCTCTTAAGATGCTCAAGCTGGGCCTCTGGTGCACTGTTTTCAACGCTGCTGATTAATTTTGTATATTTTTTTAGGCCGTTAACAATTTTGATGGCTCTTGATAAATAAAAGAAAATAAAGCAGATGACGGCAAAGCTAACAAGGACGATAACGGTGACGGGAACCCAATGAGGTTCCACAGACGTAAGCGCCACTAAGAGGGAATTAAGCCAGGACATTGTTTTACCCGTTTAATATATTATCCATAATAAGAGTTACCACCGACAACGTAATCAATAAATAATTGATTGCGTTACACTGGTTGTCACCATATCGCTCTGTTACTCCTGATTGGCACCAGTCATTCAAGGGATGAACGGTAAAAGCAGCATAAACAAGCGAGACGGTGCTCTAGTTTCTTCTTTTTTACCCTTCAAAAGCAAACTTCTTGACGCGATGCCGTTTGTAATCGTCCCCGTTCCGGGTATCATTTTGCGAACTGCATTCCAAAATTGAATTTTTGCCTGAGCATTTTGCTCCAGGGCTGCGATCTCTTCCGAGGGCTTCATGACTAACACTAACTTTTCTCAAACGGCTGCGTTTATCTGGTCGGTGGCTGACTTGCTGCGCGGTGACTTCAAACAGTCCCAGTACGGGCGCGTGATCCTGCCCTTTACGCTGCTGCGTCGCCTTGAGTGTGTTTTGGCGGAGACCAAAGACGCGGTTGTGGCGAAAGCTGAGGAGTTAAAAACCAGCCCACTGCCGGAAGATGCCAAAGAGAAGTTTCTGCTGCGCGCCAGCGGGCTTTCCTTCTTCAATGCCTCAAAGATGGATCTTGGCAAGATGGGGCAGAACGACATTAAAGCCAACCTGGAAAGCTACGTACAGGCGTTCTCGCCCGATGCGCGTGAAATCTTCGAACACTTCAAATTCAGCGAGTTTGTCGGCCTGCTGGAAGATGCCAACCTGCTGTTCAAAGTGGTGAAGAAATTTGCTACCACTGATCTCAGCCCGAAAGCGATTTCTAACTATGAAATGGGCCTGGTGTTTGAAGAGCTTATCCGCCGTTTCGCGGAAAGCTCTAACGAGACAGCCGGTGAGCATTTTACCCCACGCGATATCGTGCGTCTGACCACTTCGCTGGTGTTTATGGAAGATGATGAAGCTCTGACGCAGCCTGGTATCATCCGCACCATTTACGACCCGACAGCCGGGACCGGTGGTTTCCTCTCTTCAGGCATGGAATATGTTCACGAGCTGAACCCTAAAGCAGTTATGCGTGCCTTTGGTCAGGAGCTGAACCCGGAATCCTACGCAATCTGTAAAGCCGATATGCTGATCAAAGGTCAGGACGTCAGCCGCATCAAGCTGGGTAACACCCTCTCCAACGATCAGTTACCGCAGGATCAGTTCGACTACATGCTCTCTAACCCGCCGTTTGGCGTGGACTGGAAGAAGATTGAGGGCGAGATTAACGACGAACATACGCAGAAAGGCTTTAACGGTCGATTCGGCCCAGGCCTGCCGCGTGTTTCCGACGGCTCGTTATTGTTCCTGATGCACCTGATTAGCAAAATGCGCGACAGCCATAACGTGGATGGTTCCGTGAGCAACGGCGGGCGTATCGGGATTATCCTTAACGGCTCCCCACTGTTTACCGGTGGTGCGGGCAGTGGTGAGAGCGAAATCCGCCGCTACATTCTGGAAGCCGATTTGCTGGAAGGCATTGTCGCGCTGCCAACGGACATGTTCTACAACACCGGAATTGCTACCTACGTCTGGATCCTCTCCAACAAGAAAGCACCTGAGCGTAAAGGCAAAGTACAGCTGATTGATGGCACCAGCCTGTGCGGAAAAATGCGTAAATCGCTGGGTTCCAAGCGTAACCTGATGGGCGATGATGATATCAAACTGATCACCCAGACCTTCGGTGATTTTAAGGTGGTGGATGCCACACCCCTGGAAGAACTGGGTCTGGAAAAAGCCGCCGAGCAAAAATCCAGCCGTGGCCGTCAGCCAGCGACGGCCAAAACTGAAGCACCGAAAACCTTCGCCAGCAAAACCTTTAACAGCACGGACTTTGGCTATCGCCGCCTGACCGTCGAACGACCACTGCGTTTATCCGCTCAGGTGACGGATGAGGCGATTGCGACCCTGCGCTTTGCACCGAAGCCGTTTAATGCACCGATGGAACGCCTGCATGAAGAGTTCGCGGCCCAGTGGCAGGAAGTTAGCTATGGTGATTTCACGGGATTGGAAGCAGAAGCGCGTGGCATCATCAAAGCTGAATTTGCTGAGCTGAAAGAGAAGCGGATTAAAGACCTGCTCGACAGCAAACTGTGGCAGGCGCAGCGCGCCTTGATGGAAAAAGCACAGCAGATTCAGGAAGCATTGGGTGCGCAGGCGGGTGGCAAAACGCTGGTGAGTAATGACTTCAATCAGTTCCAGCTGACCCTGAAAGGGGCCATCAAAACGGCCGGCGTGAAGCTGGATACGAAAGAGAGTAAGCAGTTTATCGATGTTATCACCACCAAAAACCCGAATGCCGAGCCGGTGGTGAAAAAGGCGCTGAAAGAAGCCGCTCAGCCGCTGTACGGGGCATTTGAATACAAAGGCAAGGTTGTTGAGTTTGAACAAGACGGCGAACTGCGCGATAACGAGAACGTGCCGCTGAACCCGGCGGTCTCCACCAGCGACCTGATTGAAAACTACTTCAAAGCAGAAGTTCTGCCGCATGTGAATGACGCGTGGATTAACGCCGATAAGCGCGATGCAAAAGATGGTGAGGTGGGGATTGTCGGTTACGAGATTCCGTTTAACCGCCATTTCTATGTCTATCAGCCACCGCGCCCGCTATCCGAGATTGATGCCGACCTGGATGCGGTCAGCGCCGAGATTATGAAACTGCTGCAGGAGGTACATTCCTGATGGCTAAGTATAAGGCGTATCCGGAGTATAAGGATTCTGGGGTTGAGTTGTTAGGTGAAGTACCGCTGACATGGCGCGTATTTAAATTAAAATTTGGTTTGTCTGAACCACTGGTTTATGGGGCTAATGAGGCTGCATTAGACGACAATCCAGATAACCCTCGTTATATTCGCATTACAGATATGAATCCCGATGGTACTTTGCGTAATGATACTTTTAAATCGTTACCTAAAGTCATATCCGAACCATATATGTTAATCGATGGAGATATACTGTTAGCTCGAAGTGGTGCGACTGTTGGTAAATCGTTTTATTATAAATCTATTTTTGGACCATCTTGCTTTGCAGGATATTTAATCAGAGCGAGATTTGATGGTGATAAAATAGTTCCGCGATTAGCATACTGGTTTTTCCAATCATCAATATACTGGCAATATGTTAGTGGTAGTCAAATTCAGGCTACGATTCAAAATGTTAGCGCAGAAAAATATTCCGATTTGTATCTATCAGCGCCGCTAGGGTACGCAGAACAAGCACTAATTGCGGACTTCCTCGATCACGAAACCGCAAAAATCGATAACCTGATCGAGAAGCAACAGCAACTGATTGAACTACTGAAAGAAAAACGTCAGGCGGTGATTAGCCATGCCGTCACCAAAGGGCTAAATCCTGATGTGCCGATGAAAGATTCTGGTGTTCGGTGGTTGGGGGAAGTACCTGCGCATTGGATAAAGCAGAAATTGGTTAATGTTTCAGAGGGGTCAAGAGGAAGTTTTGTTAATGGGCCATTTGGCAGTGACTTGCTTGCTGAAGAGCTTAGAGATCATGGCGTGCCCGTAGTATATATAAGGGATATTAAACCTACTGGTTACTCCCGAAAGAGCACTGTATTTGTTACACCAATGAAAGCCAAGCAACTTGATGTATGCAAACTTGAGCCTGGAAATGTCGTCGTTTCTAAAGTTGGCGATCCTCCTGGGGATGCATGTGTTTATCCTGTTGGAGAACCGAGTGCAATAATCACTCAGGATGTAATACGAATCAGAGTAAATATGGCGCAGTTTAGCCCGGAGTTTATTGTTTATCTTTTGAACTCTGATTTTGGCCGTATGGTGGTCAATGATATAAGTGTTGAGGGTACAAGAAAAAGAGTTTCACTTGGAGATTTCAAATCTACAAGATTTGTGTTTCCACCGCTTAAAGAATCACTAGATATTGTTAGATATTTAAATAGTGAATGTGAAAAGTTGAGCTGCACTATTGCTAAAGCTACTCAGGCAGTCGCTTTTATGCAAGAACGCCGCACCGCCCTGATCTCCGCCGCCGTCACCGGAAAAATTGACGTCCGCGACTGGGTTGCCCCGGATACACAGGATATTGAGGAGCCACAGGAGGCCGCCGCATGAGCATGGACAGCACCAAAGAGCTTATTTTCCAGAATGAGATGATTGCTCAGATGGAAGCAAAAGGCTGGATTTGTGGCAAAACGGAAGGCTACGATCGCGAACGTGCGCTTTACTCGCAGGATGCACTGACCTTTGTGCAGACCACACAGCCGCAGGAATGGGAGAAGTTTGCCAAAATTTATCCTTCGGATACCGAGCGTCATTTTCTCGATGCGCTGGTGGCGCAACTGAAAAAAGCGGACATCAACGCTACTGATATGCTTTCGCGCACTTACGGCACGCTCGGCGTACTGCGTCACGGTATCAAAAGCCGTAACGCGCGTTTTTCACTGTGTCAGTTTAAGCCGGAACATAACCTTAATCCGGAAACCCTGACCCGCTACAAACAAAATATCTGCCGCATCGTGCCGGAGCTGGTTTACAGCCCTCATGCGTCAAACGCCGCGTTTGAAGAAACGGGGGTTAAGGCAAAGAAATGGCGTATTGACCTGGTACTGTTCGTCAATGGCCTGCCGATAGCGACCCTCGAACTGAAGTCTGAATTTAAGCAGACAGTGCAAAACGCCATCACGCAATATAAGAAAACGCGTTTGCCAAAGGACCCAGGCACCAATAAACCCGAACCGCTGCTGACCTTTAAACGCGGGGCGCTGGTGCACTTTGCCGTCAGCCAGTATGAAGTGTTTATGGCGACCAAGCTCGAGGGCGATAAAACCTTCTTCCTGCCGTTTAACAAAGGGACTCATGACGGCGGTGCGGGGAACGATATCCCGGAAGATGCCAACGATTACGCCACCAGCTACCTGTGGAATGAGGTGCTGCTGCCAGACAACCTGCTGAAAATTCTCGCGAGCTTCGTGCATCTGCAAATCGTCGAAAAAGAAAACGCCATTGGCCTGAAGTACAAAAGTGAGAGCCTGATTTTCCCGCGCTACCACCAGTGGGATGTGGTGAACAAACTGATTACCGCCGCCACGGTGGAAGGCACCGGCAATAAATACCTGATTCAGCACAGCGCAGGGTCGGGCAAATCGAACTCCATTGCCTGGACGGCCCATCAGCTTTCCCGCCTGTACGATGAAAATGGCGAGAAGCAGTTCCACTCGGTGATTGTGGTGACGGACCGCACCGTACTGGACGATCAGCTGCAGGACACCATTTATCAGTTTGAACATCAGGATGGCGTGGTCGGGCGTATTAATAACAAAGAAGGCGACGGCTCTAAATCAGAAAAGCTGGCGAGCGCGCTGGAAAACTCTCAACCGATTATTATCGTCACCATTCAGACCTTCCCGTTTGTCCTGAAGGCGATTGAAAACAGCGTCAGCCTCAAGCAGCGTAAATACGCGGTGATTGCCGATGAAGCGCACTCCTCGCAGAGCGGCTCTACGGCGCGTCAGCTGAAAGAAGTGCTGATGACTGAGGAGACGGATGACGACGTAGAGATGTCTTCAGAAGATATTCTGGATGCCACCGTCGCCGCACGTAAAGGCAGCAGCAACCTCAATTATTATGCTTTTACCGCCACGCCGAAAGCCAAAACGCTGCAACTGTTTGGGCGCCGCCCTAATCCACTGGAACCGGCCTCCAAAAACAATAAACCGGAACCGTTCCACGTTTACTCCATGCGGCAGGCCATCGAAGAGGGCTTTATTCTTGATGTGCTGAAGAACTACACCAACTATAAAGTGGCGTACAAGCTGCTGCAAAAGCTGAACGATCCTGACCGGGAAGTGGACAGCAAAAAAGCGAAAATCGAACTGAACCAGTGGGTGACGCTGCACGATCATAACGTGTCGCAGAAAGTGAGGGTGATTGTTGAGCACTTCCGCAAGCATGTGATGAACTTACTTGCCGGCCAGGCGAAAGCAATGGTGGTGACCAGTTCACGTAAAGCGGCGGTGCGCTACAAGCTGGCGTTCGATAAATACATCGCTGAGCAACACTACGACAAAATCAGCGCAATGGTGGCGTTCTCCGGGGAAGTGGAATTCACTGAAGATGACCATAACAGCCTGGCGCTGCTTAATCAGAAGTTCACCGAGATCAATATGAACCCGGGCCTGAAAGGGCGGGATATGCGCAAAGCATTTGATACCGACGACTACCAAGTGATGCTGGTGGCCAACAAATTCCAGACCGGTTTTGACCAGCCCAAGTTGTGCGCCATGTATGTGGATAAAAAGCTGGCCAACGTGGAGTGCGTACAGACGCTGTCGCGTCTGAACCGTACCTATCCAGGGAAAGCGCAGTCCGGCACCTTTGTGCTTGATTTCTACAATGAACCCGACGAGATTCTGGAGGCTTTCCAGCCGTACTACCAGACAGCGGAACTGACAGATGTCAGCGACCCGCAGCTCGTCTTTGAGCTGTTTGAAAAGCTGCGTACCAGCGGAATTTTTCTGTGGAACGAAGTGGAGCAGTTCTGCGAGGCGTTCTTCAGCAAAAACAAATCCAACGCGGCCATCAGTAATATCTGCAAACCTGCGGTGGAGCGCTGGAAGCATCGTTACACCTCGGCGATTGATGCGTATGTGCTGGCCAAAGAGATGTTTGAACGCACCAAGAAGACCGGCGATGTGGTGCTGATCACCAATGCGGAAAACACCTTCAAAGAGTGCGAGAAAGAAAAAAGTAAGCTGGATATCTTCAAGAAAGATCTCGGAAGCTTTGTTCGCTTTTACGAGTTTATGTCGCAAATCGTCGATTACGACGACAAGGACCTGGAAAAGCTGAGCCTGTTTGCCCGCCATTTGCGTCCGTTGCTGCACGAACAGCGCATCGAAGAAGATGAGATTGATTTAAGCAACGTGGAGATGAGCCATTACCGCCTGTCGAAGCTTTACGAACAACACCTGAAGCTGCAAGAGGATGCTGAAGAATACAAAATCAAACCGGGTAATGATGTCGGTACGGCAAAGCCGAAGGACAAGAAAGAAGAGTTTCTGTCGAATATCCTGGCGCGTCTTAACGAGCTGTTCGTCACCGACAATCTGACCGATAAAGACATGATCAACTATGCCTTCGCGGTGCGCGACAAGCTGTCAGAAAACCAGGCGGTGATGACCCAGATTGCCAACAATACGCGTGAGCAGGCAATGCTGGGTGATTTCCCGAAGGCGATTGATGATGCCGTGATGGACAGCAACGACGCCCAGCAGGAGATGATGGTGCAATATCTCTCTAATCCTGAGCTGGCAAAGGGCTTTGCCCGTGTGGTGTTTGATATGTTGAAAGGGGCTTAATGCTTTTTCATCAAGGAGTGGTGTAGGAAATGCTGAATTCTCTCGAGATATACCAGGCGTTGAATGAATTGGGTTACCGTCTTGAGGCTGGAAAATTCGAACCAAGCTATGCTTCTGAGCATGCTCTCGGTAATGGAAAGTATCTGTATGTCAAACGCAGTCGAGACGGCGTGGTTAACAAGAGCCCATTGGTTCTTGCACCAGAAACCCTTGCCTTAAAAGCGGAAATTGATCGCATTGCGGGTATCCACTGCCTTTGGGAAAAAGTAAAAAGCACCAGCTACCGCCGTTATCCGAAAGATAACGGTACGTCCCAATATGGTTTCGCGGCTGATGTTGAGTCAGTTGAAGCGCTGCAGGTACTGGTGGCTTTACTGGGTGGTCAACCATCTATAACTACCCAACCCGGACTAAAAAGAGACAACGAAAATAAGGAACAATCGTTCATGTATCCCTTAAACCAGATTCTCTTCGGACCACCCGGCACGGGTAAAACCTACAGTACCACCGAAATGGCGGTCAAAATTGCTGATAATGCATGGTACCAACAGGCTACGCGCGAACATCATGGCAATGACTTACGGGAGTTGGTAAAAGAGCGCTATAAGGCGTTGGTAGAAAAGCAGCGCATTATGTTTACCACCTTCCACCAAAGCTTCTCCTATGAGGATTTTATCGAAGGGATTCGCGCGACTACTGATGAAAAATCGGGCGCGCTTCGCTACGAAGTTGTGGATGGTATTTTTAAACAGCTGTGCCTGAATGCCAGAGTTAAGGTTCAGGGGAGTGCAACACAATCTATCTCGCTCAAAGGTCGGCGGATCTGGAAGATGTCTTTGGGGAATACCATGGGTGGAGAAGAGGATGTGTATGAGGATTGCCTGGCAAACAATTATGTCCTGCTAGGTTGGGGAGAGGATATCGATTTTAGTAACTGCTCTACCTATGAGTCAGTTAAAGCTCGGATTGCATCAGAAAAACAGTCATTGGAAGGCACCAGTAACTATATGGCTGTTGCCGTGAATACCTTTAAAAATATTATTAAGAATGGCGATATAGTCGTCGTCTCTGATGGAAACCACAAGTTCCGTGCAATAGCTGAAATTACGGGTGAGTATAGCTATTTACCCAACGATGAGCGTGAATATTACCATCAGATGCGCTCTGTGAAATGGCTAAGAACATACACCCCAAGCCTTCCTAAAGAACAAATTTTCGCCAAATCGTTATCTCAGATGACCCTTTATGAGCTGCAGGATACGACGATTGATCGTGAAAAATTAACTCAGTTGTTGGCTCCAGTTGAGAATGTTGATAGTCAGGATCTCCCACATGTACTGATAATAGACGAAATCAATCGCGGTAATATAGCGCGTATATTTGGTGAGCTGATTACGCTTCTTGAGGCTGACAAACGTCAAGGGGCTGATGATGAGCGGTCGCTGATGCTCCCTTATTCGAAACAAACATTCTCAGTACCGCAAAATGTTTATGTCATTGGGACGATGAATACTGCGGATAAATCGCTCATTCAGATGGACCTGGCGTTAAGGCGCCGTTTTAGCTTTACAGAAATGCCTGCACGACCGGAGTTGTTAGCTGGGATCACTGCGTTTGGCGTTGATGCCGCGCAGTTGCTAACGCGTATTAATCAGCGTATCGAAGCGCTGCTGGATAGTGAGCATATGATTGGTCATGCTTACTTTATGCCACTAAAGAAATTAGAAAATAATGCCGACCGCGAAACCTGCCTTGCCAGTATCTTCCAGGACAAAATCATTCCATTGCTGAGAGAGTATTTCTTTGATGATTATGAGCGTATCGGTTGGGTGCTTAATGACTCGGTAAAAGTGAAAGAAAACCGTTTTATTCTGTTGCAGCAGTCAGCACAACTACCATCACTTTCTGCACTATTCCCGAAAGATATTGCGGATAGTTTGTCTGACAGGCGCTTCCGTATCAATGAACGTGCTTTCGCGTCGGCAGAAGCTTATCAGGGTATTGTCGCATGATGATCCAGGTCCGGGAGTATGCGCTGCTGACTTGTGATAACTCTCAACCAGCGAGTATGGATTTGGGGATTGTCTCTGAGGCAACCTTTTCCTGGCTTGAGCAATTGCAACAAAAGTGGAGTGGTACCTCTCAAATTCTCAGCCGGGAAGGGAAGCGGTTTTTGCGTTTGGGAAGCTATGTCGGTTATCTACAATCCCCGAATGGTGACTCAATCGAAATTCTGCCAAAAACCACACTTGAAGCTCCCGCTGAGATAGTAGCTCTTCGCCAGCTTTTACGTCGAATGCTAAGTGCCTCTATAGGAATTACACCTCGAGAGGCGAACCAGGCCGTATTGCAACGTAGTGACCAGCCGTTACATGAATGGATAATCAGTGAGTTTTTACGACATCTTGCTGATTTGGTGCGCAAAGGACTACGTTTCGATTATCACCTTATTGAGGACGAACATAGCGCGTTCATCCGGGGTCAATTGAATGTTACTGCACAAATGAGAATGCCTCCGGGCAGAGACGCTCATTTTCATGTGCGCTATGCGGAGTTCTCCCCTCAGCGCATCGAAAACCGTCTGTTACGGACGGCTTTGGATTTGGTGCTTAAAATAACCATACAAGGGCAGAGCTGGAGGCAAGCAAATTCCCTTCGTCACCAACTGGATGGCATAGAGCCGATTTGTGGCGGTACAACACAACCGATGGGACAATGGAGCGACGGTAAATATCTCCTCGGCTATCGCACCATCAAGCCATGGTGCCAACTTATTCTGGAAAAACTGAATCCGGATTTTCAGCATGGGTTACATCAGGGGATCTCGCTATTGTTCCCAATGGAAAAACTGTATGAATGCTGGGTTGGACGTGGTTTAACCTTATCTTTGCATCACGATTATCAGCTTATCGGGCAGGCAAAACATCATTATTTACTAGAACATTCACCTGCTGGTGAAAGTGTTTCCCAGCAATGGTTCATGCTTAAGCCTGATTTTCTCATCATAGGAAAACAGGCGATAGTACTGGATGCTAAATGGAAACTTTTAGACAGCCGGGGAGATAACAGTCAGAAAAAGTATGAAATCAGCCAGGCTGACCTATATCAGATGTTTGCCTATGGACAAAAATATCTTCAAGGAAAGGGGGATATGATGTTAATTTATCCGCATCACCGATCCTTTGAAACTCCGCTACCGGCCTTTCGCTTTGATGAAAATTTATCTCTATGGTGTGTGCCCTTCGATCTTGAATCCGGTGAGTTGGTACAAGGTGAGTGGCAAGGTTCAATCCACTGTTTTCCCCGTAACGAGGCGATAACGGCCCATGATGATCAACCTAGTAATCATGAATTTATTGAGTGCTAAAATGGTGCAGGAGCTATAATCATGATTTATAAAGATTTCTACCATTTAATGTTGGAGCACTTCGCCCAGCCTGTTGAGTTGTATACAGGCTCGAGAAAATTACCTTTTATTTTTTATGCTGAAGAGCAAAAACTGATTATCAAAAACGGGAAAGATAATATAAGTCGAATTAACTCAAGTGAAGTCGCGGCGTTCATTGAGCGGTTTGAAGAAAGTGAGAGTCTACAACCTAAGGACTACCAGGATGTGACTTTTAAAGCTTCCTATTTATTGGCGGCAATGCAATATATCTCTGAGAAAAATTCGACCTGCGCATCAATCGTCCGCTTCCATAGCGGGGAACAACAAGACAGCGAGAAAAAATATAAAAACTGGTTAGCGGAAAATACAGAAGGCTATGTCTTAAATTTACTCAAACAAAGTGAAGTAAGTGACAGATTAGCACTCTCTACTTCAACTTGTTTACATTCTGCTAGGTGTTTAGCTGTAAATAATGAGCGTAATTATCGTCAATCAAGTCCATTTACTGGCGGTGATTATTTTAAAATATGCTCAACGGATCTATATGATCTTGAAAAAGAAGCTATCAGAATCACAAAGCTGGGCAGTGTGAAAAAACATTCTTGTGTAAGTACAAGGGAGTAATATAAGCTGCATTAGCTCAGACCTGATCTGACAGTTACCGGTTATTTATACACGTGGCCCGTTTTAGGGATAATGCCTTTGACTTTGGCAATGCGCTGACAGGCTTCTGAGTTCGTTCACACAACATCAATTTCTTTATCAAAAAAGTTTCTAAGACGACCAAGGTCATTAAAGAGATCATAAAGTTCTGCAATCGTCCTGCGCATTCTGTCGCTAAAACCATTTTCAGCATCTTCAAGGATAAGCGGAACGGAACGACGAACTCTTGAGACTGCTGCGCCGATTGTTATTACCTGATTAAGCAGCAGACCCCGGGGTTGCCAGACTGCGAGTCTGATTCTAGAGAAGTTATAAAGTATTATTTACCAACAAGGTCAGTCTTTCTATCTTTTGTACCAGCTCACATGAATGTGAGCTGGTACAAACCAGACATATCAATCTGACTCATCGGGGATACCATGCATCATATTGCTGTCACCCAGATGTTGTTCCCAGACATCATCGCATTTTATCGTACTGATTTCTTTTCCCTGTTTTAAAACAGTTATTTCCCCATCAGTATTTTTTCCATCATCGATATAGGAAACAGAGTAAGTATACTCGTTTTCTGGTATGTTCAATGTATGTATCGACACACCCTCAGCCCTACTGTAATTCCAGGCCTGACTTAGCTGGATCACATTTTTTACCAAAGTGATTTCAGGAATCACCCCCCCTCCGTTAATATCCGACTTACCGAATAAATAAGTGACCTCATTATTATTCCTCAACACAGCTACTTCTTTAGTGGTTTTACCTTTTATGATACACCCGAACAGAACATCTGAATCTCCATAAGGTGATGCCATTACTGAACAGGAGGCGGTTATTACCCCCAGAGTGATTACATATTTCAGTTTCTTTAAAAATCTCATACAAACCTCCTCTAAAAATAAATAATAAATAAGAAGCACTTACCCCAAAGGTAAGTGCTTTGCCTCAAAAATGCCTATTCAATATATACAACAATCTTACCATCTGATTGTTCTGTCACGGTAATATCTTTAGTTGTCCCATCACTAATCTGAGCAAATCCATAGTGCCGTTTTCCTTCACTTTCAGTTAACGTTACGTTCTCACATTGCTGTGAGTACTGGCGTAGTTGCTTATGATAGATATCCGTTACCACCTCACATGCTGAGCGCTCCAGCATTGTTTTGCTACTGTTGAATGCAAAGTTCCCGATGCCATATACAACCCATATCCCAAGCCAGACCAGCAACAGCATTTTTCCCTGACCAACGGCTTTACAACGTTTAGCAATATAGACTGGCGAAAAAAGAATCCACCATTTTGAAAAGCTTGCCTTGCCATGTTTATCCAGTAGCTTCCAGTCCATATAAAACAAAATAATCAGGGCAATCATAACGAACAAATTAACCGTATAGTTGACAGCTAAACTAAACAAACAAGCTGTTAAAACGCCGACAACAAACAATCCCGTTGCAATCCAGATATATTTGTCATGTAGCGACGAATTATCTATATTTAATAATTTACAGATATTTTCAGCGCTTACCAAATCAGACTTTTTTCTATCGCCAACAATAAAAGAAATCAATTTATTATTATACAGCACCCTGGCTTCATCGTTTAACAAAATGGATTTCATCTCACGGATGAATTTTAAATCTGCATCATCACGTTCACTTACTTTTTGTATCGCATCGTTTAATTCATCAACGCTGGCATTCATATCCAGCTCAAGATATTCATAATAGTTTATCATGATAATTCCTTATCTTTACATAATAACTGAAATATTACAGAGAACGTTAAAATGGTATGTTTCAAGAGTATTGAACAGGAGGGGTGTATGGCGGTGAATATAAAATAATTATTAAAATACGTAATCCCCCCCTTATTGACATAACAAAAAAACAATCCCTATACAAACAATTAACATGAATAAAAAACCAATGCCAAGATAGGCTTTAAAAAGCCTCTTAACTCTGTCTGGTTTCATTTTGACCTCACGACTACAGCAAAAAGAATCGCACCAAATATGGGGTCTATAAGCATACTGATAACAAACCATATGAAGAACGAACGGCCACTGGCCTGAGCCAATTTACCAATAACTATCGATGCTCCGATCCACAAAAGTAAAAGAATAAATGCCATCGTTGGCTCCTTGAAAAATAACAATAAATCATTGAAGTGGTGGTTTAATGCCGTCACTTTGTCCGGTAAACATGTTGAATGGATGGGCAGACTTTTACCTGCCGCATTGAAACATCCTTGCTATAGGCTCATGGTGCATCTCCTTATTGTCACCCGATGAGAATCCAGGCCTGATTCTAATCAAATCCTTTCTAAGATAGGGAGGTTACGAGTGCAGGTAAAATTGTTATTACCGATCGAATTTCAATAATTGATCTGCATAATCTATCGATATAAACGATCAATTTAATATATTTGATAGTTTATAACTATCATTATAATGATATCGATCGTTTTTGTAGATCGGTTTATGCGGGGGATGTGGTGTATTAAAATTGATGAGGCAAGTAGTGGATGTTTTTTTATTCATTAAAATCATAAAGATATGACATTTAGCATAGCCTTCTAGTCAAAGGTATGACCACAATCGTCGCACTCGTATCTGTCAAACAGGAGTCCATCAAGGGCTGAGCCGGTAACCGCTCCCGCAGTTGCACCAGCCACAAATCTCCCTAGCACAGCACCAATAACAGCTCCTGCCGCTGTCCCTACTACCGGCACGACAGAGCCAATTGTAGCCCCCGTACCTGCGCCGCTAAGTGCTCCTGCCACACCTCCAGCGATACTTCCTGCCTTCCTCCCAATGTTACGTTCGCTGACGCGCTCAGAACCACATATAGGACATGTTGTAGTCATTGATAAAATCTCCTGATTTTCGGTTGTTAAAAAACAAAAAGGCACCCGAACGTTAATGGACAGATGCCTTTACTATTTGATTACAGCTTTACTTACGAAGCTTTCAGTGAGTCTAGATAATCCGCATACCACTGCATCATCTCTCTCCTGCCATCCAGATACTGCGCATGGTTGTAAGTGCCGCGAATGCTGTTCTTATCTACATGGGCAAGCTGTAGCTCAATCCATGCTGAATTAAAGCCCTGCTCATGCAAAATGGTACTCATCGTGTGGCGGAAACCATGCCCGGTAGCCCTGCCACCGTAACCGACACGACGAATTAGCACGTTAAGAGACATATCGCTGATTGGCTTAACCTTCTCAAGCCTACCGGGAAAAACGTATTGATAACCACTCGTCATCGTTTTCAGTTCTTCCAGAATAGCCAGCGCCTGTCGGGATAGCGGAACGAGGTGTGGTCGTCGCATTTTCATTCGCTCTTCAGGAATGCTCCAGAGGTTATTTTCAAAGTCGAACTCTGACCATTCCGCTTTACGTAGCTCACCGGGACGAGTCCCCGTCAGTATCAGAAGCCTCATAGCCAGCTTAACGAGTATATTTCCCGTGTACGCCTGCAACACGGTAAAGAAGTCTGATAACTCCGAAACTTCCAGGTGCGCATAATGTTCTTTCTTATGGGGCATCATCACGCTGGCAAGATCTGGCGCAGGGTTAAATAGAGCACGCCCTGTTGCGATTGCATATTTCCATACCTCACCACACCGCTGACGTACTTTGCGCATTTTCTCCGTTGCACCTCGTTTCTCAAGGCGGGTCAAAACTGCCATCAGCTCCATAGGCGTAATCGAATCTATTGGACGATGACCGATATGAGGAAAGACATCCTTCTCAAAAGTAGCGATCATTTCAGTGCGGTACGACTCGGCCCAAAGATCGTAACGCCGCTGATACCACTCACGGGCAATCGCCTCAAAGGTATTCCCCAGCCTGTCCTGCTGAGCCAGTTTCTTCTCTTTACGCGAATCACTGGGATTGATACCCGTAGCCAGCAGATCCTGAGCCTCATCTCGCCGTCTACGCGCTTCGGATAAGGAAACCTTCGGGTATGTCCCTAAAGAAAGCATTTTAGCTTTACCTTCGAAGCGGTAACGGAATCGCCATCCCTTTGAACCGTTGGGCTCAATTTGTAGAGACAGACCGTTGCCATCGGCTTTGGTATACGTTTTTTCCGCAGGCTTCGCGCGGCGGATCTCAAGGTCAGTAAGAGGCATATGTATAGTTTTCTCCTCTGAAATTTCGCTATGTGTATAGTTCCAGAGTGTATAGGAGAGCCTATACACATTTCTATGCAACACAGGCTATTGATTTGGGGTAAGCCAAGTAGAGTTCAGTTGACAAGAAAATGCCAAAAAAACCAGTTAAATCATGATGTAGTTGAATTTAGTGGAGTTCTGGAGAGTTGAAAATGGAGCGGGCGAAGGGAATCGAACCCTCGTATAGAGCTTGGGAAGCTCTCGTTCTACCATTGAACTACGCCCGCGAGGAGGTGCGAGGGTCATTATAGACCTTACGCACCCGCTGACAAGCCCAAACCAGGCTAAATGCCGATAAAATAACCTTTTAGCACTTAGGCTTACTGCCCTGCGGCGGCAAATAGCGCAGCGGGTCGATCGCCGTCGCCCGGTAGCGAATCTGGAAATGCAGGCGCACGGAATCCGCGTCCGAGCTGCCCATGGTGGCAATCTGCTGGCCAATCTTCACGCTCTGGCCGTTATTCACCATTAGCTTGTCGTTGTGCGCGTAGGCGCTGATATAGTCCTCATTATGCTTAATCATAATCAGGTTGCCGTAGCCGCGCAGCTGGTTGCCCACGTACACCACTTTGCCCGCCCCTGCCGCATACACCGGCTGGCCGCGCTTACCGGCGATATCGATACCTTTATTGCCGCCATCGCTGGTGGAGTATGGCAGCACTACTTTACCGCTGGTTGGCCAGCGCCAGCAGCGTTGCCCGACCGGCGGCCAGGAGGATTGCGGCACCGCCGAAGATGGCGTCACGGCGGCGGTACGTTTCGCTGACGATTTCTTGCCGGATGCCCCCGCCTTCGCCGTGGTCCCGGAACCGCTGTTTAGCTTCAGCTTTTGCCCGACTTCGATGGTATAGGGAGGTGAAATATTATTGAGACGGGCGAGATCCCTGACGCTGGTGCCAGTGGAACGTGAGATAGCGTACAGCGTGTCGCCGCGCTTCACGGTGTAGGTAGAACCGGAATCGGATGAGCTGGAACACCCCGCGACGATCAGGCTGCTCAGCAACATTATTGCAATAACAAAGCGTTTTCTCATCAGGCATCCTGCGCTTAACACGAACATTCACCTCAAAACCAGGGCGATTATCATACCAGTCCCTAAGGCATTCCCCAATCGCTACCCTTCATACAGAAGTATTAAACGGATAGCCATGCGTAATAATATCCATCAACGCGGGCAGATAAGGCATAGACGGCAATTTGACCAGCGCCGGGTAGAATATTTGCGGCGAGGGGAAAACATCGACTACGTAACACTGGCTAAGTTTATCGGCTTCCACTTCAGAAGAAGGTAGCAGCGTCGCCGCCTGAAGTCCTGACTCCAGCCAGTCGAGGATCACGCCCGGCTGCGTAATATGCATAATCACCTTCGCGTTGATTCCGGACTTACGAAATAGCTCCATAAGCATCTCATAAGTCCCTGAATCCTTTGCTCTATGGAGCAGCACCAGCGGCAGTGCCGCCAGCGACGTGTAGCTATAAGGATTAGACGGCGGCCCCGGCAGGCACGTTTTATTGATCACCGCAACCAGCTTAATCGGGTCAAAAGAGACATAATCAAAGCCTTCGCTGCGATAGGGGCGCTGGATTAAGGCGAAATCAATTACGCCCTCAGTTAATAACGTCTCGAGATGGCTGGAGTCGGTAACGGAAATATTTATGGAAGTATCCGGATGACGTCGATATACCTCCATCAGCAACGCTTTAAAATAATTCTGATAGAGGTGAGTTAAGCCGATTCGCAATTCAGTTCTGTTTTTATGCGCAATATCCGCCGTTTCCCGCGCCGTATCTTCTACCTGGCGTAATATTTCACAAGCTTTCCGATAGAGGAAAAAACCGGCTTCCGTAGGCTCAATGCGGTTTCCCCGGCGAACAAACAGCGATACCTGAAGCTCCTCTTCCAGCTCCTGAATCCGCTTGCTGAGCGGCGGCTGAGCCATGTTCAGCGACTTCGCCGCCTGGCTAACCGAACCTTTTTCCACCACCCGACAAAAATAGCGTAAGCGCTTTAAATCCATCACCATCATCCGTAGTTTAATTTATCACCAGTATCACACTTAGCCGGAGAAATAAAAAGCCGCAGCGCTGCGCCTCATATTAATTAATCATTATTTAACACCTTGTTAAAATAAACTTTTTTGATCTACTGACCATCCGGTAAACGGTATTTGTTTATGCGCACCAGGGAAAATATTGTGCAGGGAGCAAAACTTTTTTTCCGAAGGAAACATCCCATGGCAAATAGTGATAACAAAACCCCCTCATCGGTACATGATTTACGCTCCGCGCTGGAACTGCTGAAAACGCTTCCCGGCGAGTATGTTGAAACCGATACCGAAGTCGACCCGCATGCTGAACTCTCCGGCGTCTATCGTTACGTAGGCGCCGGCGGGACCTGCCAGCGTCCGACCCGCAAAAATGGCCCGGTCATGGTCTTCAACAAAATCAAAGGCTTTAAAGATATCAGCGTGGCGATTGGCCTGAATGGCTCACGCCAGCGCGTCAGCCATTTCCTCCAGTGTGAATCGGCAAAACTGGGGCATCTGCTGAAGGATTCGGTGGAGAATGCGATAGCGCCGGTGATGGCTCAGGACGCAGCGGTCTGCCAGCAAGTGGTCCACCTGGCGAGCGATGCCGATTTCGATCTGCGCAAGCTGCTGCCGGCGCCGACGAATACCGAAGAGGACGCGGGCCCCTATATCACTATGGGTCTGTGCTACGCCTCCGATCCAGAAACTCATGAGTCCGATATCACCATTCATCGCCTGTGCGTCCAGAGCCGCGACGAGCTCTCCATGTGGCTAACGCCCGGCCGCCATATTGATGCTTTTCGCATGAAGGCGGAAGCGGCAGGCCAGCCGTTGCCGATTTCAATCAGCATCGGCGTCGATCCGGCCATTGAAATTGCCGCCTGTTTTGAGCCGCCGACCACCCCGCTGGGCTTCAATGAGTTAAGCATCGCCGGCGCGCTGCGCGGCAAAGCGGTGGAGATGACGCAGTGTAAAACTATTAACGAGAAAGCGATCGCCCACGCTGAGATCGTGATTGAAGGCGAACTGCTGCCCAACGCGCGCGTACGAGAAGATCAGAACACCCATACCGGCCGCGCGATGCCCGAATTTCCGGGCTACACCGGCGAAGCTAAAGAGGCGATCCCGGTCATCAAAGTGAAAGCCGTCACTCACCGTATCAATCCCATCTGGCGCACCACCGTAGGACCAGGTGAAGAACACGTCAATATGGCCGGTATCCCGACCGAAGCCAGCATTCTGGATATGGTCGAACGCGCGATGCCCGGCAAGCTGCTGAACGTCTTCGCCCATTCCGCGGGAGGCGGCAAACTGCTGGCGGTGCTGCAGTTTAAAAAATCCTCCCCGGCGGACGAAGGGCGTCAGCGTCAGGCAGCCCTGCTGGCGTTCTCTGCCTTCCCGGAACTGAAGCACGTGATTCTGGTCGATGAAGACGTCGATATTTTCGATAGCGATGACGTACTTTGGGCCATGCAAACCCGCTACCAGGGCGATGTCGATACGATCGTTATTCCCGGCGTACGCTGCCATCCGCTCGATCCGTCGCAGGTACCGGAATACAGCCCGAGCATCCTGCAGCAGGGAATGTCCTGCAAAACGATATTCGACTGCACGGTGCCGTTCCATCTGAAGCACACCTTCCAGCGTTCCAGATTTAAAGAAGTGGATGTGAAGCGCTTCCTGCCGGATTTCGAATAAAGGGAGAACACCATGACGACACGCATCATCATTGGTATCAGCGGCGCATCCGGGTTTCAGTACGGCGTTAAGGCGCTGGAGCTGCTGCGCCCGCATCCCGTTGAGGTCCATCTGGTCGTCTCTAAAGGCGCGGAAAAAACCTGCGAGCTGGAGACGGATTACCGCCTGGACGACGTGATGGCGCTGGCCGACGTGGTGTATCCCATCGCGAATCTTGGGGCGGCTATCTCCAGTGGTTCGTTTAAAACGCTGGGAATGTTGATCGCGCCGTGTTCAATGCGTTCTTTAGGCGCCATCGCCCACTGCCTGACCGACAACCTGCTCACCCGCGCTGCGGACGTGGTGCTGAAAGAGCGTCGCCGCCTGGTGCTGCTGGCCCGGGAAACACCGCTGAACCTTGGCCACATCCGCAATATGGCCGCCGTAACCGAAATGGGCGGAATTATCTTTCCGCCGGTCCCGGCGCTTTACCAGCGTCCGCAAACGGCGGACGACATCGTTACCCATAGCGTTAATCGCGCGCTCGATCTGTTTGACCTGCAGGTCAACAACATCCCCCGCTGGGGTGAAGGCGAGCTACGTATTAATTAACCGGAAATGACTCAATGTTAATTGGCCCATATGTAAACGGAGCCGCCGTGATTATCGGCGGACTCATCGGCGCTGCGGCGGGCGGCAAGCTCCCCGAGCGCGTAAAAACGGCGCTGCCGATGACCTTCGGCCTGTGCTCCGTTGGTCTTGGCATCACGCTGGTGCTCAAAGTGAAATATATGCCCGCCGTCGTGCTGGCCATGGTGATTGGCGCCATCCTCGGCGAACTGCTGCATCTGGAAAAAGGCATCGGTAAAGCCGCAGGCTCCACGCGCGGCTTGATCAACAAGGTGCTGCCGCCGGTCAATGGCCTCGGCCACGAAGAGTTTACCGAGAAATTCGTCGCTATCCTGGTTCTGTTTTGCGCCAGCGGCACCGGCATTTTCGGCGCGATGACCGAAGGCATGAGCGGCGATCCGTCGATTCTGTATATCAAAACGATTCTCGATCTGTTTACCGCCGGGATCTTTGCGACGCTGCTGGGCTACGCGGTAATGACCATTGCTGTCCCGCAGGTCATTATTCAGGTGGCGCTGGCGATGCTGGCGGTGGTTATTCTGCCGTCGATCTCGCCTGACATGATGGCGGATTTCTCCTGCGCCGGCGGACTGCTGATGGTGGCGACAGGGTTGCGCATCTGTAACATTAAGCTCTTTCCGGTAGCCAACATGCTGCCAGGGCTTGTTTTGGTAATGCCTTTGTCCCATTTATGGGCTACCCTAGTGGCCTGAGTACATGACCCGGCGGGTTTGTGCCGGGTCATTTTTTATTTCAGGAGTTGTCATGGCCGGGGAACATGTCATTTTGCTGGACGAGCAAGATAAGCCTACAGGTATGCTGGAGAAGTATGCCGCCCACACCCTCGATACCCCTTTGCATCTCGCGTTTTCCTGCTGGCTGTTCAATGAACAAGGTCAGCTGCTGGTCACGCGCCGTTCGCTGGGCAAAAAAGCCTGGCCAGGCGTATGGACGAACTCAGTCTGCGGGCATCCGCAAACCGGCGAAACCTTCGAACAGGCCGTTGAGCGCCGCTGCCGCTTTGAGCTCGGCGTTGAGATTACCCGCATCGCCCCGGTCTTCCCGGGGTTCCGCTATCGGGCCGTTGCGCCGAATGGCATTGTCGAAAACGAGGTCTGCCCGGTCTATGCGGCACGAGTCGCCAGCGCGTTACGGATAAATCCTGACGAAGTGATGGATTTTCAGTGGAGCAATCTTGCGGATGTGTTAAGCGGGATTCGCGCGACGCCCTGGGCTTTTAGCCCGTGGATGGTGCTGCAGGCGGCGGACGATAATGCGCGTAACGCATTAATCAGCTTTAGCAACCAGGCGTAAAAAACCACCTGCATAGCAGGTGGCATTGATTTCGCCCCATAGGGGCGCACTAAGTCCAGACTCAGAGAGCCTTCCCTTCACACTTCTTTCAGTGGAAGCTGGCTCTCTTCAACTTCATGTTTTTCCTGATACTTCACGTACTTTCTTATCATTTCTTCGTTTATACCTACGGTGTCGACACAATAACCTCTTGCCCAAAAATGATTCCCCCACAGCTTGTTCTTACGCAAGTAGGGAAATTTACTGAACAATCGAAGGGCTGTTTTACCCTTTAAGTGGCCTATTACATGGGAAATCGAAAGCCGTGGAGGCACTTTTACCAGCAAATGGACATGGTCTATCTGGACATTCAGCTCCACTACTTCTATCCCAAGCTGCTCACTTGAGATCCTTATCTGCTTATAGACCTCTTTACCAACATTGTTCCTAAGGATGCGAAATCGGTACTTGGGTGTCCATACGATATGATATTGACAACACCAGTGCACATGAGATGCTTTCTGGAATCTACTCATGGTTAAATCCTTATCAGTTATGGGGATAACAGATTCGGATTTTCCCATGAGTAGCATTACTGGCAGAGCCAACTTATTGCTGACCACCTCCATAGGAGGTGGTGTTCATGCAGGGATAAAAAAACCCAGCTCTGCTGGGTTTGTTAATTCGCGTAATGCTTATTTTACCGGACGCATCGCCGGGAACAGGATCACGTCGCGGATGGTGTGGCTGTTGGTAAACAGCATCACCATACGGTCGATACCGATACCGAGGCCCGCGGTCGGCGGCAGACCGTGCTCCAGCGCGGTAACGTAGTCTTCGTCATAGAACATCGCTTCGTCGTCACCGGCGGCTTTCGCGTTAACCTGATCGAGGAAACGCTGCGCCTGGTCTTCCGCATCGTTCAGCTCGCTAAAGCCGTTACCGATTTCACGCCCGCCGATGAAGAATTCAAAGCGGTCGGTGATTTCCGGGTTCTCGTCGTTACGACGCGCCAGCGGAGAAACTTCTGCCGGATATTCGGTAATGAAGGTCGGCTGAATCAGGTGCGCTTCCGCCACTTCTTCGAAGATCTCGGTCACGATGCGGCCCAGACCCCAGCTCTTCTCAACGTGGATACCGATGCTTTCCGCAATGGCTTTTGCAGAATCGAAGTTATCCAGATCGGCCATCTCGGTTTCCGGACGATACTTCTTGATCGCTTCGCGCATGGTCAGCTTTTCAAACGGCTTGCCGAAATCAAAAGTCTGATCGCCGTAAGGCACTTCAGTATGGCCCAGAACGTCCTGCGCCAGGGTGCGGAACAGGGATTCGGTCAGCTCAATCAGATCTTTGTAATCCGCATACGCCATATAGAGTTCCATCATGGTGAACTCTGGGTTATGGCGAACGGAGATACCTTCGTTACGGAAGTTACGGTTGATTTCGAACACGCGCTCAAAGCCGCCAACCACCAGACGCTTCAGGTACAGTTCCGGCGCGATACGCAGGTACATGTCCAGATCCAGCGCGTTGTGATGGGTGATGAACGGACGCGCGGAAGCACCGCCGGGGATCACCTGCATCATCGGGGTTTCAACTTCCATAAAGCCGCGGCCGACCATGAACTGGCGGATGCCCGCCAGGATCTGCGAACGCACTTTAAAGGTATTGCGCGATTCATCGTTGGAGATCAGATCCAGGTAGCGCTGACGATAGCGCGCTTCCTGATCCTGCAGACCGTGGAATTTGTCCGGCAGCGGGCGCAGGGCTTTGGTCAGCAGACGCAGCTCGGTGCAGTGAATAGAGAGCTCGCCGGTCTTGGTTTTGAACAGCTTACCGCGCGCCGCGATGATATCGCCGAGGTCCCACTTTTTGAACTGCTCGTTATAGACGCCTTCCGCCAGATCGTCGCGGGCGACGTACAGCTGAATGCGGCCGCCAACGTCCTGCAGCGTAACGAAGGAGGCTTTACCCATGATACGACGGGTCATCATGCGACCAGCGACGGCGACTTCAACGTTCAGCGCTTCCAGCTCTTCGTTTTCTTTGCCATCGAAGTCAGCGTGCAGTTGGTCTGAGGTGTGGTCACGACGGAAATCATTCGGGAACGGGATACCCTGCTCACGCAGCGCGGCCAGCTTCTCACGACGGGCTTTCAGTTCATTATTAAGGTCAATTGCCGCGTCAGCGCCCTGTGCTTGTTGTTCAGACATGTTGGTTCCTCATAACCCTGCTTTCAAACTTGCTTCGATAAATTGATCCAGGCTGCCGTCCAGCACCGCCTGAGTGTTGCGGGTTTCCACCCCGGTGCGCAGATCTTTAATGCGGGAGTCATCCAGCACGTAAGAACGGATCTGGCTGCCCCAGCCGATGTCGGATTTGGTATCTTCCATCGCCTGCTTCTCGGCATTTTTCTTCTGCATTTCCAGCTCATAAAGCTTCGCTTTCATCTGCTTCATGGCCTGGTCTTTGTTCTTGTGCTGTGAACGGTCGTTCTGGCACTGGGTCACTAAGCCGGTCGGAATGTGGGTAATACGCACCGCGGATTCCGTACGGTTAACGTGCTGACCGCCCGCGCCGGATGCGCGATAAACGTCAATGCGCAGATCCGCCGGGTTGATGTCGATATCAATATCGTCATCCACTTCCGGATAAACGAAGGCGGAGCTGAAAGAGGTGTGGCGGCGGCCGCCGGAATCGAACGGGCTCTTACGCACCAGGCGATGAACGCCGGTTTCGGTACGCAGCCAGCCGTAGGCGTAGTCGCCGATAATCTTGATGGTCACGGACTTAATGCCCGCCACTTCGCCTTCAGACTCTTCGATGATCTCGGTCTTGAAGCCGCGCGCTTCGGCCCAGCGCAGATACATGCGCATCAGCATGCTGGCCCAGTCCTGCGCTTCCGTTCCGCCGGAACCGGCCTGGATATCGAGGTAGCAATCGGCGCTGTCGTATTCACCGGAGAACATCCGGCGGAATTCCAGCTGCGCCAGCTTCTCTTCCAGCACATCGAGCTCGGCGACGGCTTCGTTGAAGGTCTCTTCGTCTTCGGCTTCAACGGCCAGCTCCAGCAGGCCGGAAACGTCCTCCAGCCCCTGAGACATCTGATCCAGCGTATCAACGATGGCTTCCAGCGAGGAACGCTCTTTACCCAGCGCCTGCGCACGCTCTGGTTCGTTCCAGACGTCAGGCTGCTCCAGCTCGGCGTTTACTTCTTCGAGACGCTCTTTCTTAGCATCGTAGTCAAAGATACCCCCTAAGAACGTCCGAGCGCTCCGTGAGGTCCTGAATACGGTTTTTTACCGGATTTATTTCAAACATGGTCGGTTTCTTTTAATGGATTCGTCAAAATGCGGTGATAAGAGCGGAATTCTACCGGATTCGCGCCCTCATTAATATACTGTTCTCAATTTGGCCAGAGGTGGTCAATGATCAGCTGCAGGCTGCGGTTGCCGCGGAACTCATTGATATCAAGCTTATAGGCAAGCTGAACTTCGCGAACGCCGTTATCCGGCCAAAGGGAAGTATCAACATTGAACGCGATACCGTCCAGCAGCGGGCCGCCGCCGACCGGCTCAACCATCACCTTCAGATGACGCTCGCCGACCAGGCGCTGCTGTAGCAGACGGAAACGGCCGTCAAACAGCGGCTCCGGGAACATCTGCCCCCACGGTCCGGCGTCGCGCAGCATCTGCGCGACCTCCATGCTCATCTCTGCCGCCGCCAGCGGACCGTCGGAGACCACTTCCCCCTGCAGCAGCGCAGGATCGAGCCACTCGGTCACCAGCTCGCCGAAGCGCTGCTGGAACTCTTCAAAGCGCGCCTCTTCCAGCGATAGCCCCGCCGCCATGGCATGGCCGCCAAACTTCAGAATCAGCCCGGGATAGAGCGTATCCAGACGCTCCAGCGCATCGCGCATATGCAGCCCCTGAATCGACCGACCGGAGCCTTTGAGCGTACCGTCGCCGGTGGGCGCAAAAGCGATAACCGGACGATGGAAACGCTCTTTGATACGCGAGGCCAGAATGCCGACGACGCCCTGGTGCCACTGCGGATGGTACATCGCCAGGCCGCCGGGCAGCGTCTCACCGCTGCGCTCCAGCTTCTCACACAGGGTCAGGGCTTCCGCCTGCATCCCCTGCTCTATCTCTTTGCGCGTCTGGTTCAACGCGTCCAGCTCATTGGCCAGCACCCGCGCTTCGCCGGTGTTGTCGCACAGCAGCAGCGCCACGCCGACGGACATATCGTCCAGCCGGCCCGCGGCGTTCAGGCGCGGACCGAGCGCGAAGCCGAGATCGCTTGCCGCCAGCTTTTGCGGGTCGCGGTTGGCGATCTCCAGCAGCGCCTTAATGCCCGGACGGCATTTCCCCGCCCGGATGCGGCTCAGCCCCTGCCAGGTCAGAATACGGTTGTTGGCATCCAGCGGTACGACGTCCGCCACGGTGCCGAGCGCCACCAGATCGAGGAGATCAGCCAGATTAGGCGGCGCAATGCCGCGCTCCTCAAACCAGCCTTTATCGCGCAGAAAAGTGCGCAGCGCCAGCATCAGATAAAAAGCCACGCCCACCCCGGCCAGCGATTTCGACGGAAACTCACAGTCGCGCAGGTTCGGGTTAATAATCGCTTCCGCCGCGGGCAGCGAATCCCCCGGCAGGTGGTGATCGGTCACCAGCACCGGAATACCCAGCGCATGGGCGCGATCGACGCCAGCGTGCGAAGAAATACCGTTATCCACGGTCATAATCATCTGCGCGCCGCGGGCGTGAGCCTGATCGACCACTTCCGGGCTCAGGCCGTAGCCATCTTCAAAACGGTTTGGCACCAGGTACGAGACGTTGCCGTAGCCCAGCGCCCGCAGGGCCAGAACGCTCAGCGCGGTGCTGGTGGCGCCGTCGGCGTCAAAATCGCCGACCACCACAATATGCAGCCCCTGCTTAAATGCCCCGTAGAGCATCTCTACCGCTTTTTCGACGCCGGTCAGCTGCGACCACGGCAGCATGCCTTTCACGCCGCGCTCCAGCTCCTGCGCGCTACGCACGCCGCGGCTGGCGTACAGCCGCTGCAGCAGCGGTGGGAGATCGGCAGGTAAATCGACGCCGTCAGCCGCCTCGCGGCGGCGTAGTTGTATCTGTTGTTTCACGCGAATCAGTTACCGCTTGTCTGTTTTTGATGCTCATCAAGGAGCGCTTTCAGGTCTTTAGGATCGCGATAGCCGGGCATCAGCGTGCCGTCGCTCAGCACCATCGCTGGCGTACCGTTAACGCCAAGCTGCACGCCCAGCATGTAGTGTTTAGCGATATCAACATCGCAGCTGGCCGGCTGCACGCCCTTACCGCTCATCGCGTCATCCAGCGCTTTGTTACGATCTTTAGCGCACCAGATAGCCTTCATATTCTGCTCGGCTTCGCTTTGCAGCCCCTGGCGCGGGAAGGCCAGATAGCGCACGGTAATACCCAGCGCGTTATAGTCGCTCATCTGCTCATGCAATTTATGGCAATAACCACAGGTAATATCGGTGAAGACGGTGATGACGTGTTTTTCCTGCGGCGCTTTATAGACGATCATCTCTTTTTCCAGCGCGTTCAGCTTACCGGCCAGCAGCGTATTGGTGACGTTTACCGGCTGCGCGCCGCTGACGTCGTACATCGGCCCCTGGATAATGTGCTTACCGTCATCGGTAACGTATATCACGCCGCTGTCCGTCAATACGGTGCTGATGCCTTTGATCGGCGAAGGTTGCACGTCCGAACTCTGCACGCCCAGCTTCGCCAGCAGTTGCTTGATCGCCGCGCTATCGGCATGCGCCGCACCGGATAAGGTGGTCGCCAGCAGAGTGAACATCAGTAAACCTTTTTTCATACTCAGTCCTTTTTTTCAGCACTCACGCACGCGGGTGATGCTGTTGGTGGAGTTGTCGCAGACGCTCGGTCGCCACGTGGGTGTAGATCTGCGTCGTGGAGAGATCGCTGTGTCCTAACAGCATCTGCACCACGCGTAAGTCGGCGCCATGGTTAAGTAAATGCGTCGCGAACGCATGGCGTAACACGTGCGGGGAGAGCTTTTCGCTGTCAATCCCCGCCAGTACGGCATAGTGCTTAATTCGATGCCAGAACGTCTGGCGCGTCATCTGCTGCGCGCGCTGGCTGGGAAAAAGCACATCGGACGCCACGCCGTTCAGCAGCCAGGGGCGCCCGTATTCAAGGTAATTCTCAACCCACAGCACCGCCTCTTCACCCAGCGGTACCAGACGTTCTTTATTTCCTTTACCAATCACGCGCAGCACGCCCTGTCGCAGGCTAATGTCGCTCATGGTCAGGCCCACCAGCTCGGAAACGCGCAGACCGGTGGCGTACAGCACTTCCAGCATCGCTTTATCGCGCAGCTCCAGCGGTTGTTCAACCAGCGGCGCCTGGAGCAGGCGTTCCACCTGCGCCTCGCTCAGATCCTTCGGCAGCCTCTGCGGCAGCTTTGGCGAGGCCAGCAGCGCGCTGGGATCGTCCGGGCGAATTTTCTCCCGGTAAAGATGCTGGAAGAAACGGCGCACGGCGCTTAGCAGGCGCGCGGTGCTGGTGGCTTTATAGCCGCCGGTTTGCCGCTCCGCCAGCAGCGACTGGAGATCTTCGCCGCTGACGCTGGCAAGCGACAGGCCACGATGATGCAGCCATTCGACCACCATCGTCAGGTCCCGGCGGTAGGCGCTTAGCGTGTTCTCCGCCAGATTCCGCTCCAGCCATAAGGCATCAAGAAACTGCTCGATTTGTGCGAGATCCTGTTCCACTCTGGCCTCTTTGCTTATTAAAACGGCGCCATTATACCCTAAATAATTCGAGTTGCAGGCGGGCGCGGCCTTTCTGGTACACTAAGCGCAAAGTCACAGCAAGAATTGAGACGTTTCCGCGATGAACATAGGTCTTTTTTACGGTTCCAGCACCTGCTACACCGAAATGGCGGCGGAAAAAATCCGCGATATTATCGGCCCTGAACTGGTCACGCTGCACAACCTGAAAGATGATTCCCCTGCCCTGATGACGCAATACGATGTGCTGATCCTCGGCATTCCAACCTGGGATTTCGGCGAGATCCAGGAGGACTGGGAGGCGGTCTGGCAGCAGCTCGATACGCTGGATCTGCAGGGTAAAATCGTCGCGCTGTACGGCATGGGCGACCAGCTAGGCTACGGCGAATGGTTCCTTGATGCGCTCGGCATGCTGCACGATAAGCTGGCGACCAAAGGGGTTAAGTTTATCGGCTACTGGCCTACTGAAGGCTATGAATTCACCAGCCCGAAACCGGTCATTGCCGATGGGCAGCTGTTCGTTGGCCTGGCGCTTGATGAAACGAACCAGTACGACCTGAGCGATGAGCGCATTCAGAACTGGTGCGAGCAAATCCTCGGTGAAATGGCTGAGCAGTTCTCCTGAGTCCTTGCCTACTCTTGCGTCGGTTTTAGCAACACCAGCCGACGCAGGTCTCGCCATTCTCCCGAGTCCATGCTATCCGCCGCGACCCACAAATGCTGGGTTCGTTGGTTTTCCGTATTCCGCAGGCGCAGCAGCATTCCGCTGTTAATCACCCACGGGGTGCCGATGATATCCCACTCCGCCTTTTGCCAGCGCAGACGGGAGTCGATCAGCAGTTTGATTTCTCCCTGACGGGCATGGATCCGCCGCTGGCTGCGCACGCAGTCGAACACCACCAGCGACAGCAGTATCAGCCACAGCGGGGTATAGCTCAGCGGCCAGGGCATCAGCAGCACCAGCGCCGCCACCACGCCGTGCATCAGCAGCGAAAACCACTGCGCTCGCCACGAGATGCGTAAATCAGATTGCCACAGGACCACGTTCCCGATTCCGTGTCTGAATTAATTTTACCATCCGCTGCAGTTCTGCATCAGCCGGCTCGCCATGATTCATCAACCAGTTGAACAGATCCGGATCGTCGTTTTCCAGCAGGCGGATGAATAACGCTTTGTCGCCATCGCTGAGCGTATCGTACTCATGCTCGAAAAACGGCATGATGGAGATATCGAGTTCACGCATACCTCGACGGCATGCCCAGTGGATGCGGGCTTTATTGTTAATGTCCATGTTTTACTTCCTGCTTATAAATATCTCTTAGTTTAACCCGTTTTCGGCGCTGACTTCACTGGAATATCAAGTTTCGCGAGCGCTATTCCATGAAAACCCTAAAATAATCAGGCCATTTATTATTTCGCTGGTTTCAGCGCCCCGTCTTTGAGGGCACGAATGGCCTGTCAAAAGCGCTTGCATTGCACCATAGCTCTTTTACCATTAGTCACACACTCTGCGTTAAGCTATTCAGGATATGACTATGGCTTTTACACCTTTTCCTCCGCGTCAGCCTTCCTCTTCCGCTCGTCTGCCGTTAACGCTGATGACGCTGGACGACTGGGCGCTGGCGACGATTACCGGTCCGGATGGCGAAAAATATCTGCAGGGGCAGATTACCGCCGACGTCAGCCACCTGACCGACGAGCAGCATCTGCTTGCCGCGCATTGTGACGCCAAGGGCAAGATGTGGAGCAATCTGCGCGTTTTCCGCCGCAACGAGGGTTTTGCGTGGATTGAGCGCCGCAGCCTGCGCGATGCGCAGCTGACCGAACTGAAAAAATACGCGGTGTTCTCTAAAGTGACCATCGCCGCCGATGATGAATCCGTACTGCTGGGCGTTGCCGGGTTTCAGGCGCGCGCTGCGCTGTCGCCGCTGTTTAGTGAGCTGCCGAACGCCGAGAAACAGGTTGTCAGCGAAGGTGCCACCAGCGTGCTGTGGTTTGCGCATCCGGCCGAGCGTTTCCTGCTGGTGACCGATGTGGCAACCGCCACCCGCATCACCGATGCGCTACGCGGTGAAGCGCAGCTCAACAACAGCCAGCAGTGGCTGGCGCTGAATATTGAAGCCGGGCTGCCGGTTATCGACAGCGCCAACAGCGCGCAGTTTATTCCGCAGGCCACCAACCTACAGGCGCTGGGCGGCATCAGCTTTAAGAAAGGCTGCTATACCGGCCAGGAGATGGTTGCCCGCGCTAAATTCCGCGGCGCCAACAAGCGCGCCCTGTGGTATCTGGCGGGAACAGCCAGCCGCGTGCCTGAGGCCGGGGAAGACCTGGAGCTGAAGATGGGTGAAAACTGGCGCCGAACCGGCACCGTTTTAGCGGCCGTGCAGCTGGACGACGGTCGCCTGCTGGTACAGGTGGTGATGAATAACGATATGGAGCCGGACAGCGTGTTTCGCGTACGCGATGATGCCGGTAGCCTGAGCATCGAGCCGCTGCCGTATTCGCTGGAAGAGAGTTAAAGCGATATTCCCTGCCGCCTTCTCCCCGGAGGCGGCAATCCCGCGCCTGTCTGGGCTACCCCACCCGCAAACCACGAAACACCCGCGGCCGCGCGCTTTGCGCAAATGCGCCATCTCTGGCCCAGGCCACTTTCTTGCGTAGAAGAATAGTGTATGTTCTGAACAATCATTTATTTCTTAAGCGGTAAAAGAGATGAGACGGATTGAGGTCATACTGGGAGAGCTGGAGCGGTTAACTCGCGGGCTGAATCTTGCGGATCTGGAACAGGAAACGGCATTTACGGCGGAAGCCATCGGCTTTAACCTCGGGCTTGCGCGCAACTCGGTCAGCAAAGACCTCAATCAGTTATGGAACGACGGCCTGGCGATTAAGAGCAGAGGACGCCCCGTGTTCTTTTGGCACCGCCAGGCAATGGAAACGCTGCTGGGGCGCAGACTGAATGATACCGAATGTGAAGTGCGCACGGTTGCCGACCTTCTGCCGCATCAGGAAGGTTGCTCAACGGATGACCCCTTCAGCGGCCTGATTGGCTACGATCGCAGCCTCCGTGATGCGGTGGAAAAAGGCCGCGCAGCGGTGCTTTATCCTCACGGGCTCCACGTATTGCTGACCGGCCCCTCCGGAGTAGGTAAAACTTTCTTTGCCGAGCTGATGCACCGTTTTGCCTGCGAGCATGCGGCGGGTTCTCCCCCGCCGCTGGTCTACTTTAACTGCGCCGAGTATGCGCATAACCCGGAGCTACTCTCTTCGCATTTGTTCGGCCATCGGCAGGGCGCATTTACCGGCGCCAGTGAGAATAAAGCCGGTCTGGTGGAGCAGGCTGACGGCGGATATCTGCTGCTTGATGAGGTGCACCGCCTGCCGTATGAAGGACAGGAAAAACTCTTCTCCATTCTCGACAAAGGCCAATATCGCCCGCTCGGTTCAAGCGCCACGGCGCGGTCCATCACGGTGCGCTTGATTTGCGCCACCACCGAACCGGTCAGCTCAGCCCTGCTGCGAACGTTCCAGAGGCGCATCCAGGTCTGTATCGATCTCCCCGGGATCCGTCAGCGCTCGGTGGAAGAACAGGTGGAACTTATTGTCGGTTTTCTCCAGCGCGAGAGCCGCAAAATTGAGCGTACGGTCAGTATCGACAAAACGCTGTTGCTCTGGCTGCTGAATAAACCGCTGGAAGGCAATATCGGCCAGCTCAAAAGCGATATCCAGTTTCTTTGCGCCCAGGCGTGGGCCGCGGGAATGACCGAGCATAACGACACGCTCCAGCTGGATAAACGGCTGGTAGAAGTGCCGTTCAACGCCACCCCGGAACAGCGTCTGCTGGTCGATACCTTGTTTGACGGCCAGGATCGGCTAAGCGTCGATGCGCGCACGTTACCCGCATTGAAAACCTCTCTGGCGACAGGAGCGGAGATCGAAGAAAGCGATCTGTTTTACAGCTTCCTGACCCGCGAATACGTCAACCTGCGCAACAGCAACGTCCCACCGGCTGAGACGCTGGCGATCCTCAAAAACAAACTCAGTTCTATCTTTGAATATGGTCTCTACAGCCGCGACAGCGTGGCCCATCCGCCGCGCTATGGCGATCGGATTGAAGAGCGGGTGACCCTGCTAATTGGCTGTGTGGAACAGGTGCTGGGCTTTACGCTGCCAGAAAACCTGATGAATCCGCTGCGTAAACACTTTCTGGCGCTGATTGGCTACGTGCAGCGCGGGCTGATCCCACAGCTCTACTCCTCCAGCCTGATCCTCGACCGCTGCAAAGACGAGTATGAAAACGCGACTCTGCTGTGCCGGAAAATCAACGAACTGCTGCATATTCAGTGCCCGGCGACGGAGGTCGTCTGGCTATGTCTGTTCCTGAAAGAGTGCCGCCATTATCGCCAGCGGATCGACGCCAGTCCCGACTGCGGCGTCATTTTAATCGCCCACGGCGCGACGACGGCGACCAGTCAGGCGCAGTACGTCAACCGGGTGCTGGAGCGCGAGCTATTCAGCGCCATCGATATGCCCTTTGAGCAGTCGGTGCATGACACGCTGGAAACGCTAACCCAGCGGATCCAGAGCCAACGCTACCGGCGGCTAATTCTGATGGTGGATATCGGCTCGCTGGTGCATTTTGGCAGCACCATCAGCAAGCTATTCCAGATTGACGTCCTGTTAATGCCCAATATTACGCTGACCAGTCTGCTGGAGCTGGGGCTGGATTTAAGCTATGAAACCAGCGAGCTACCGCAGCTGGCGGAATTACTGCAGAGTAAAAATATCCCCTGTCAGCTCTGTACTCCGCAGCAGGAGAACGGCGGTAAGGTGCTGGTGATCTCCTGCATTACCGGCATGGGAACCGCAGAGAAAATCAAAAAAGTGCTGGAGGAAAGTTTTGGCGAGCTGATGTCGCAGGATACGCGAATGGTGATCCTCGATTACAACGAGGTTCGCAGCCTGGAGCGCGTTCAGCAGTCGCTGCTGGCCGGTGAGCGACTGGCGGGGATTGTCGGCACCTTCCAGCCGGGGCTGCCGGATATTCCGTTTATCTCGCTTGAAGAGCTGTTCTCCGAGCAGGGGCCGGAACTGGTGCTCAGCCTGCTCACGCCGGACCTCTCAAGCAGTGAGCGCCGTCTGGAGATGGAGCGCAGCGCGATGCGCTTCATCAGCGCGCTGACCATGGAAAGCATCATCAATCATATTTCGGTACTCAATCCCCAGCGCATTCTCAAAGAGATGGAGGGGGTGTTTAACCATTTAACCACCTCGCTTTCGCTGAAACCCAGCCGCCAGGTGACACTGCGCTTCCTGATCCACTGCTGTTGCATGGTCGAGCGTATCGTAATTAACCGGAAACCGTTACAGATGTCGCTGGAGAGCCAGCCCGCGCTGGACGTCCGCGCGTTTAGTGTCATTAAATCCGCCTTCCAGCCGATCGAAGAGGCTTATGCCATTCGTTTATCCGACGCGGAATATTTTTATATCTACGAACTGTTGTATCGCTGATCCTTTAACTGGCGTGGCTTTACGCCGCGCCTGCCCCTCTTCGCCCCCCATGTGACACAAATTCTGGCACAGCCTTTGCTCTTATTACGTATATCAACGTAATAGCGCCAGGAGGCCATTTTGATTACCACTGAACCTTTGTCCCAGATCCTGCTGCTGACCCATGGCGGCTGGGGGCAACAGCTCTGCAACAGCCTGTGCATGGTGACGGGCGAAATTAAAGGCGTAACGGAAATCGCCCTGATGCCCGTCGATACCTTGGGCGAGTTTTATCAGCGCGTAGAAGCCGTCGTGAAAACCCTGCCCGAAGGCTCGCTTATTCTGACCGATTTTATTGGCGGGACCACCTCTAACGTGGCCGCGCGGCTAAGCGCCGATTATCCGGTGGCGGTGATTTCCGGACTGAATGCCTCGCTGCTGCTGGAGGCGCTGGACAAGCGGGAACAGGGACCGCTATCCGCCTGCGTAGCTGAATTAGTGGAAGCCGCGCGCAGCAGCTGTCTGGACGTTGTCGCCCACGTTCGGCAATTACAACAATCACAATAAGGAAAAAATATCATGGCTAACATCGTGTTATGTCGCATCGACAGCCGCCTCATTCATGGACAAGTGGTGACGAAGTGGGTCGGACAATCCCAGGCCAACCGGATTGCGGTAGTGAGTGATGAGCTGGACGCCGATCCGTTTATGAAAAATATCTATCTGATGGCGGCACCGCCAAACATCAAAGTGGATTGCTACAGCAATCAGAGCTTTGCCGCATCGTGGAAAGAAAACCAGCTTGGCGACGGCAGCGTGCTGGTGCTGTTCCCCTCTCTCGCGGCGATTCAGGAGGCCGTACAGCTCGGATTTGATGTTTCCGCCATTCAGGTTGGTGGCTTAGGCGGCGGGCCGAACCGCAAGGTCGTTTTCCAGAACATCACGTTGGATGAAAAAGATGTTGGCATTCTTCACGACCTGAAAAGTCGAGGGATTAAGGCGGTCTTCCAGACTATCCCGGAAGATAAGCCGCTGTCGCTGGACGATATCCTGAAAAAATTCTAATCCTCTGATAACAGGGTAAATAATTATGGATACTTTAGTCTTCGCAAGCCTGATGGGGTTGTATTACTGGTTTGCCCGCTTACGCCTTGGCTACACCTTCTCCGCCATGCTGTTACAACCTGTTGTAATCGCCGTTTTTGTCGGCCTGCTGTTGGGCAATATGGAAACGGCGATGATTATTGGCGCAGGTATGCAGCTGGTTTACCTCGGCGTGACCTCAACGCCCGGGGGTAACGTGCCGTCAGATCCGGCGCTGGCCGCCTGTATCTCGATTCCTATCGCCGTAAAAGCCGGGATGGACCCGAACCTGGCCATCGCGCTGGCCATCCCGTTTGGCGTGATCGGCGTTTTCCTTGACCAGCTCAGACGCACGCTGAACGCCGCGTGGGTGCATATGGCGGATAAACACGCGGAAACGGCCAACATGGGCGGTATTATGCGCTGCGCGTTCCTCTACCCGGCGTTGCTCGGCCTGGTGCTGCGTTTCCCGGTGGTGTTTGCTGCCAACTATTTTGGCCAGGACGTGGTGGAAAGTTTCCTCAAGCTGATGCCGCACTGGTTGACCCACTCCTTTGAAATTATGGGCGGCATTCTGCCGGCGCTGGGCTTTGCCATCACCATCATGGTGATCGGTAAGAAGAGCCTGCTGCCGTGGTTTATCGGCGGATTCTTTGCGGTGCTGTACCTGAAGGTGGACATTATGGCGATGGCAATCTTTGGTACCTGCGTGGCCTTCCTGATTAAGGGCCTGGCGAAAAATGAAGGAGCAGCATGATGAGCAGCGATGTAATGCAGCATGAACTGGTGGAGCGCGCGCGGGAGAACAGCACGCTGACCAAAGCGGACATCACCAAAGCCTGGTTTATTTACTGGCTGGGTGCAGAAGTTTCCAGCTCCTATGAGCGTTTACAAAGCCTGATTTTCTGCGCCTCAATGACGCCGATTATCAAAAAACTCTACCCGCAAAAAGAAGAGCAGGTGGAGGCGCTAAAACGCCATCTGAACTTCTTCAACTCTGAGCAGACCTTTGGCGCGGTGATTCAGGGGATCTCGATTGCGATGGAGGAGCAGAAAACCCGCGGTGAACCGATTAGCGACGCGTCTATCACCGGGATTAAAACCGGGCTGATGGGGCCGCTGGCCGGAATGGGGGACTCCATCATCTGGGCGGCCGTCATGCCGTTGCTGATTGCGATTTTCATCCCGTTCGCCGCCAGCGGCAGCGCGATGGGCGGCATTGTGCCCTTAATTCTCTATCCGGCCATTACGCTGGCGATCAGCTACGGCATGGTGCACAAAGGCTACACGCTGGGACGCGACTCAATCATCGGTCTGCTCCAGGGAGGGCGAATTAAGGAGCTTATCTACGGCGCGAACGTGCTGGGCCTGATAATGATGGGCGCGCTCTCCGCAAGCTACGTCAAAATAACGACCCCCTTAAAGCTCAGCGCGCTGAAGGGCTCGGAGGTGGTGGTCCAGCAAATCCTCGACTCTATCGCGCCCGGCCTGTTGCCGCTGGCGGCGGTGTTTGCCATCTACTTCTATCTGGTGAAGAAAGGGCCGCGCTACACCACCATTCTGCTGTCAATTGTCGCGCTCAGCGTGGTCTGTTCGCTGCTGGGAGTGCTGTAAACCATGACGCAGAATATCTATCAACAGCTGGGGTTAAAACAGGTGATTAACGCCTGCGGCAAAATGACGATTCTGGGCGTTTCCAGCGTGGCGCCGGAGGTGATGCAGGCAACGGCGCGGGCGGCATCGGCCTTTGTGGAAATCGACAGGCTGGTAGACCGAACCGGCGAGCGGGTCTCCCGCTTTACCGGCGCGGAGGACAGCTATATCACCTCCTGCGCCTCGGCGGGAATCGCCATCGCCGTGGCCGCCGCGATTACCCATGGCGACCAGGCGCGAGTGATGCAGATGCCGGACAGTCGCGGTATGGCCAACGAAGTCGTCATGCTCCGCGGTCATAACGTCGATTACGGCGCGCCCATCACCAGCGCGATTCGCTTAGGCGGTGGGCGCGTTGTGGAGGTCGGTTCAAGCAATCTGGCGGCGCGCTGGCAGCTGGAGAGCGCGATCTCTACCAGCACCGCCGCCCTGCTGTATGTGAAATCACACCACTGCGTGCAAAAAGGGATGTTGAGTATCGAGGATTTCGTGCAGGTCGCACAGACTCACAACCTGCCGCTGATTGTCGATGCCGCCGCCGAGGAGGATTTACGCGTCTGGGCGGCGAGCGGAGCGGACATGGTTATCTATAGCGGGGCAAAAGCGTTTAACGCGCCCACCTCCGGATTCATCACCGGGAAAAAACAGTGGATAGCGGCGTGTAAGGCGCAGCATCACGGTATTGCCCGGGCGATGAAAATCGGCAAGGAGAATATGGTCGGTCTGGTTTATGCGCTGGAACACTATCATCAGGGGCAGAAGGGGGTCACAGCCGAGGAACTCCTGCCCGTCGCGAAAGCGATCTCAACGATAAACGGCTTACAAGCCGATATTGAGCAGGATGAAGCCGGACGCGCGATCTGGCGTATCCGCATTCAGGTGAATGCCCAGGAGCTGGGCCTGGATGCCCGCGAAGTCGAAGCACAGCTGCGCAACGGCGAGATCGCCATTTACGCCCGGCGCTATAACCTCCATCAGGGGGTTTTTAGCCTGGACCCACGAACGGTAGCCGAGGGTGAAATGAGCCTGATCGTGGCGCGCCTAAAGGAGATTGCAGACCATGCAGCAAATTAATTTTTACCGTCAACGCGTCGCGATTAACGTGCTGGCGAAAGATATCGCCAACGCCCGGGACATTTATGATGCCGCCGAAGGCCATGCGGCGATTGGCGTCCTCTCGGCACAGTTTGCCTCCGTGGAAGAAGGTGTTCAGGAGGTAAAACGCTGGATGGCGGAGATACCCTCCATCTCCGTAGGCCTGGGCGCCGGCGATCCTGCGCAGTATTACAAAGCGGCGATGATCGCGTCAGCGCTTCACCCGGCGCACGTTAATCAGACCTTTACCGGCTGCGGGTTTGCCGCAGGGGCGCTGGCGGCTACGGGGGGGCAGCAAACCTGCATTAACGCGCTGGTCAGCCCGACGGGAACCCCTGGCGAGGTTCTTATCTCCACCGGCGTCAGCAGCTGTCAGGGCACGCCGACCCGCGTCTCCTGCGATGCGGCGGTACGCATGATGCAGGACATGGGGGCCCATGCGGCGAAGTTTTTCCCCATGGGCGGCGAAAAGTCGTTACCGGAGCTGTATATGCTGGCGACCACGGCAGCCCGTAACGGGATGACGTTAATCGAACCAACCGGCGGAATCGATCTCGATAACTTTGGCATTATTTTGCAAAGCTGTCTGAAAGCAGGCGTACCTCGCGTGATGCCCCATGTTTACAGCTCGATAATCGACCCGCAAACCGGCAATACCCGGCCAGAAGATATCCGCAGATTAATGGATATCGTGAAAGCCGTGGTCTGAATAAAAACACCGGGCCGTAGCCCAGGCAGGCAAGCCATCACCAACGGAGAATGTCCCGGAGGCGGCGCTGGCGCGCCATGTCCGGGCTACCAGCCCTCAGACGACGGTGAACCTGTAGCCCGGCTAAGCGTAGCGCGAGCCGGGAGATTTCGCGAAATTTAAACCTGCCCGACGTACAAATAAATGGCCAGGAAGTGGCACACGCTGCCGCCCAGGACAAAACCGTGCCAGATAGCGTGGTTGTACGGAATACGTTTGCAGACGTAGAAAATAACCCCCAGCGAATAGACCACGCCACCCACGGCAAGCAGCGTCACGCCGCCCACCGCCAGCTTAATCGCCAGCTGATAAACGACGATCAGCGACAGCCAGCCCATGGTCAGGTAGGTCACTAAAGAGAGGATCTTAAAACGATGCGCAATGGTCAGCTTAAACAGGATCCCCAGCAGCGCCAGGCTCCAGATGACGATCATCAGCCCACGCGATAGCGGCGAATTTAGCCCCACCAGCAGAAACGGCGTGTAGGTCCCGGCAATCAGCAAATAGATGGCGCAGTGGTCGAATTTTTTCAGCCACAGCTTAGCCCGCTGATGCGGAATCGCGTGATAGAGGGTCGAGGCGAGGAACAGCAAAATCATGCTGCCGCCGTACAGGCTGTAGCTGGTAATGGCCGTGGCGCCGGCGTTGCTGTCCACCGCCTGCACCAGCAGCAGCACCAGACCGACGATACCGAACACCAGCCCAATCCCGTGACTGACGCTGTTGGCAATTTCCTCTGCCAGAGAATATCCCTGTGTGATTAACGATTTGCGAACCATATTTGACTCCGAAAACAAGTACGCTTTCAATGCACACTTAGGTTAACTGAGAATGATTCCAGTGAACACCTGTTCGCTAAAATAAAAAGATGAATATTTATGAACAGTATAAAATCAATAGGTTACATAAAAATTTCAACTAACAGACGTTCACTATTTAATTAAAGCTTTTCGAATTCAATAACATAAAACTGCTTTTCTTCAGGATAGATCTCCGCAATCACCTCACGCAGCTGCGCCAGGGTCATATTCTCCTGCTGCGCGTGCAGTTCACTCAGCGTATCCAGCGTCACCGTTGAGGTGGCCACCACGCGAATGGTGCAAAAATAGCCGTCATCTTCATAGCGGCCAACGCGCAGCACATCGCCCGTTTTAAAGTGCGATTCCGCAGCATCGCGGAGGGTAATGGTTTTGCGTCCGGCGAGGATGTCGTCCTGAAAACGCTGAAAAAAGGTTATGTCATTTGGCTGCATGATATCATTCCGTCCTGGTCATTATGAATTGTGAGTTTGCCACTGTGAGTATCTTCTCCCACGCCGCTATCGCCAGTCTCAATAATCTAGAGATGATGGTCTATCACTACGTCATTAAAAATCGCGACAAAGTGATGTACATGACCATCCGCGAGCTGGCGGAAGCGGCCGGAGTCTCCACGACTACCGTTTTGCGCTTCTGTCGCAAGCTGCAGTGCGAAGGCTACTCGGAGTTTCGCGTACGCTTTAAATTATATCTGGAGCAGAATGAGCCTCAACAGGCAAATATCGGTGCCAGCGAAATAATGAGCTTTTTTAAAAGCGTTAATAACGATGAATTTGACCAGCTGCTTGAGCAGGCGGTCGATATTATTCTGTCTTCAGAACGTATTATTTTTGTTGGCGCCGGCACCTCCGGCGCGCTGGCAAAATATGGCGCGCGTTTCTTTTCTAACGTCGGGAAATTCAGTAACCATATCGACGACCCTTATTTCCCGGTGACCAATGATATGGCGCGTAATGCGCTGGCCATCGTGCTGTCGGTCTCCGGCGAAACCGAAGAGATCCTGCGCTTCGCCAGCCAGTTCAGCCTGCACCGCTGTAAAGTGATGTCCATCACCAGCCACGAGCACTCGCGGCTGGCAAAGCTTGCCGACTTTAATCTCTCCTGGCACGTTCCGCAAACGCGCATCGGCGGCGTCTATGACATTACCACCCAGATCCCGGTCATTTATATTCTGGAAACGCTTGGGCGTAAATTAGCGCGCAAACTCGCCTGAAAATAACAGGGTGTTTTTTCGATGTAACAAATTCCATTCCGGGCAAATTGTTATATCGTGACATTTATATTCCCTTTGTTAGACTCGCAGCCAACAAGTCATTAAGACGAGATGAGCAAAGATGAAGAAAATTCCTTTACCAAAAGACTTTTTATGGGGTGGCGCCGTCGCCGCGCACCAGGTTGAAGGCGGCTGGAATAAAGACGGCAAAGGCCCGAGCATCTGCGACGTGCTTACCGGCGGCGCGCACGGCGTGCCGCGCGAGATAACCCAGCAGGTAGAGCCGGGCAAGTACTATCCGAACCACGAAGCCATCGATTTCCACGGCCGCTACAAAGAAGACATCAAGCTGTTCGCCGAGATGGGCTTCAAGTGCTTCCGCACCTCTATCGCCTGGACGCGCATCTTCCCGCTGGGCGACGAAAGCCAGCCGAATGAAGAAGGGCTGAAATTCTACGATGACATGTTCGATGAACTGCTGAAGTACAACATCGAACCGGTTATTACCCTCTCCCACTTTGAGATGCCGCTGCATCTGGTTCAGCAGTACGGCGGCTGGACCAACCGCAAAGTGGTCGATTTCTTTGTGCGCTTCGCCGAAGTGGTCTTCGAGCGCTATAAGCACAAAGTGAAATACTGGATGACCTTTAACGAGATCAACAACCAGCGTAACTGGCGCGCGCCGCTGTTTGGCTACTGCTGCTCCGGCGTGGTCTATACCGAGCATGAAAACCCGGAAGAGACCATGTACCAGGTGCTGCACCATCAGTTTGTCGCCAGCGCGCTGGCGGTGAAGGCAGCGCGTCAAATCAATCCGGAGATGCAGGTGGGCTGCATGCTGGCAATGGTCGCCCTCTATCCGTTCTCCTGCAAGCCGGAAGACGTGATGTTTGCCCAGGAATCAATGCGTGAACGCTACGTCTTTACCGACGTCCAGCTGCGCGGCTACTACCCGAGCTACGTCCTGAACGAATGGGAACGCCGCGGCTTCAATATCAACATGGAGGACGGCGATGCGCAAATCCTACGCGAAGGCACCTGCGCGTATCTCGGCTTCAGCTACTACATGACCAACGCGGTGAAAGCGGAAGGCGGCACCGGCGACGCGATCTCCGGCTTTGAAGGCAGCGTGCCCAACCCGCACGTCAAAGCCTCCGACTGGGGCTGGCAGATTGACCCGGTCGGCCTGCGCTATGCGCTGTGTGAACTGTATGAGCGCTACCAGAAGCCGCTGTTTATCGTCGAAAACGGCTTCGGCGCGTACGATAAAGTCGAAGAAGACGGCAGCATCAACGACGACTATCGCATCGACTATCTGCGCGCTCACGTCGAAGAGATGATCAAAGCGGTGACTTACGACGGCGTTGAGCTAATGGGCTATACCCCGTGGGGCTGCATCGACTGCGTCTCCTTCACGACCGGTCAGTACAGCAAGCGCTACGGCTTTATCTACGTCAACAAACATGACGATGGTACCGGCGATATGTCCCGCTCGCGCAAGAAGAGCTTTAACTGGTACAAAGAGGTTATCGCCAGCAACGGCGAGAAACTGTAATCATCTTGCCCCTTTTCAGCCGGAAGGGGGCAAAACTTACCACAAAACAGACACTTCTTTACAGCTTTAGCATTGCTAACCCACGCTCAGCCGATAAGATAAACCACATCAATCGTTGAGTCGCTGACGCTGACTTCGTGAATCAACGCCGCACGCTGCCGGCCTTTCCGGCGCATCACAATGTAGAAAAATGATGCTAAACGTCTTCAGACAGATCCTGATATGGCTGCTGATTGTCGCCGCCGTCAGCCTGGCGGTGGATTACCTGCGCAGGCCCGCGCTGCCGCAGAATTTCTCCAGCATGCCGCTGCAAACGCTTGATGGCCGAACGGTCGATCTGGCGGCAATGAGCCACGAGCGCCCTTTGCTGCTGTACGTCTGGGCCACCTGGTGCGGCGTTTGCCGCTATACCACCCCGTCGGTGGCCGCTTTAGCCAACGATGGCGGCAATGTGATGACGATAGCGCTACGCTCCGGCGACAACGCCGCTCTGGCGCGATGGCTGGCGCATAAAAAAATGGCGCTGCCGACGATCAATGACGCCAGCGGTCAGCTATCCCAACGGTGGGAGGTGCAGGTCACGCCGACCCTTGTGGTGATCTCGCGCGGCGAGGTGAAGTCAGTCACCACCGGCTGGACCAGCGGCTGGGGGATGCGCCTGCGGCTGTGGCTGGCGTCGTAGCGCATTTCCCTGCTTGCGCAGCGCTTAGCAGGGCCAGGGATGGGGTGAGGTAAACAGATTTTGTATCCCGGGCAAGGCGTTAGCCCCCCCCGGAAACGAGTTGCCGATTATCTCCCGCCTGCCAGCTCCAGAAAGCTGCCGGTCACGTAGGAAGCCTTCTCACTCAGCAGCCAGACGATGGCCTGAGCCACCTCCTCCGGCTGCCCGCCGCGCCGCATGGGCAGCATCGACTTCACGCGATCCACGCGCCCCGGTTCACCGCCGCTGGCGTGCATGTCGGTATAAATTAAGCCGGGGCGCACGCCGTTAACCCGAATCCCCTGCGCCGCCACCTCCAGCGACAGGCCGGTGGTCAGAGTATCAACCGCGCCCTTTGACGCGGCATAATCCACATACTCCCCCGGCGCCCCGAGGCGCGATGCCGCGGACGACACATTCACAATCGCCCCGCCCTTACCGCCGTGCTTGTACGACATCCGCTTTACCGCTTCCCGGCAGCAGAGGAAGTAGCCGGTCACGTTGGTGGCCAGCACCCGGTTAATCCGCTCCGCGCAAAGGCTTTCAATCGTCCCCTGGGTAAATAAAATGCCGGCGTTATTGACCAGCGCGGCGAGCGGTTCGCCGAGGCGATCGATAGCGGTAAACATCGCTATCACCTGCGCTTCATCGCTGACGTCCGCCCGTAGCGCAACGGCTTTGCCGCCGCTGGCGATAATTTCGTTCACCACGCCGGTCGCGGCAGCGCTATTTTGATGGTAATTCACCGCCACGGTATAGCCTTCCTGCGCCAGCAGCAGCGCCGTCGCTTTACCTATTCCCCGGCTGCCGCCCGTCACCAAAGCTATCGTCATGCCATTCTCCCAAAAAATAAAGGCGCCGCAGCGCCTTTAAAAGATAGTCTAATCAGCAGATTACTGGTATTCGCTCATCGGCACGCAGGAGCAGAACAGATTACGATCGCCGTAAACATCGTCCAGACGCTTAACGGTCGGCCAGTACTTGTTGTTCAGCCCCGCCGGGAAGACCGCCAGTTCACGGGTGTACGGATGGTTCCACTCGCTCACCAGTTCACCCTGAGTATGCGGCGCGTTCACCAGCGGGTTATCCTCCAGCGGCCATTCACCGCCTTTCACGCGGTCGATCTCGCCGCGAATCGCCAGCATCGCATCGATAAAGCGGTCCAGCTCCACTTTGCTTTCCGATTCGGTCGGTTCCACCATCAGCGTGCCGGCAACCGGGAAGGACATGGTCGGAGCGTGGAAACCAAAATCAATCAGTCGCTTGGCAATATCCAGCTCGCTGATGCCGGTCTCTTCTTTCAGCGGACGAATATCCAGAATACATTCGTGCGCCACGCGACCATCGCGGCCGGTATACAGCACCGGGAACGCGTCTTTCAGCCGGGTAGCGATGTAGTTGGCGTTCAGAATCGCCATCTGGCTCGCCTGTTTCAGCCCCTCTGCGCCCATCATACGGATATACATCCAACTGATCGGCAGAATGGAGGCGCTGCCGAACGGCGCGGCGGAAACCGCGCCCTGGCGGGTCAGCATGCCTTCAATTTGCACCACGCTGTGGCCCGGCACAAACGGCGCCAGATGCGATTTCACGCCGATCGGCCCCATACCCGGGCCGCCGCCGCCGTGCGGAATGCAGAAGGTTTTATGCAGGTTGAGGTGCGAGACGTCCGCGCCGATAAAGCCCGGAGAGGTAATGCCGACCTGGGCGTTCATGTTCGCGCCGTCAAGGTAAACCTGGCCGCCAAACTGATGCACCACTTCGCACACTTCGCGAATAGTCTCTTCATAAACGCCATGGGTGGACGGATAGGTCACCATGATGCAGGAGAGGTTCGCCGCATGCTGCTCGGCTTTCGCCCGCAGATCCGCCAGATCGATGTTGCCATTTTTATCGCAGGCGACCACCACCACCTGCATTCCCGCCATCTGCGCGGAAGCCGGGTTGGTGCCGTGCGCAGAGCTTGGGATCAGGCAGATATCGCGATGCCCTTCGTTGCGGCTCTCGTGGTAATGGCGAATCGCCAGCAGGCCCGCGTATTCGCCCTGCGCGCCGGAGTTCGGCTGCATGCAGACCGCATCATAGCCGGTCAGCTTAACCAGCCAGTCGGAGAGCTGGGCAATCATCTGATGATAGCCTTCGGCCTGGTCAACCGGGCAGAACGGATGCAGTTCGGCGAATTCCGGCCAGGTGATCGGGATCATCTCGGCGGCGGCATTCAGCTTCATGGTGCAGGAGCCCAGCGGGATCATCGCCTGATTCAGCGCCAGATCCTTACGCTCCAGCGCGTGCATATAGCGCATCATCTCGGTTTCGCTGTGGTAGCGGTTGAACACCGGATGAGTGAGGATCGCATCGTCACGCAGCATGCTGGCCGGGATCGAACGGCTGTCCAGGGCCACGTCTTTATCCAGCGTGTCGATATCCAGGCCGTGATCGTCGCCCACGATGGCGCGGAACAGGTTCAGGACGTCTTCGCGCGTGGTGGCTTCATCGAGCGTGATCCCGACGGCGTGATGAATATCGCTGCGCAGGTTGATCTGCAGCGCTTCCGCCCGCGCCAGCACAGCAGCTTTATCGGCAACGTCCACGCACAGGGTATCGAAGTAGTGAGCATGGCGGAGCTTAAGACCTTTTTTCTGCAGGCCATCGGCGAGAATATCGGTCAGGCGATGAATACGGCTGGCGATACGCTTCAGGCCGGCCGGGCCGTGGAACACGGCGTACAGGCTGGCAATATTGGCCAGCAGCACCTGGGAGGTACAGATATTGGAGTTCGCTTTCTCGCGGCGAATATGCTGCTCGCGCGTCTGCATCGCCATGCGCAGCGCGGTATTACCCGCCGCATCTTTCGATACGCCGATAATACGGCCCGGCATGGAGCGTTTGAATTCATCTTTTGCGGCAAAAAACGCCGCGTGCGGGCCGCCGTAGCCCATCGGTACGCCGAAGCGCTGGGCGGAGCCAAACACAATGTCCGCGCCCTGCTTGCCCGGGGCAGTCAGCAGAACCAGGGCCATAAAATCGGCCGCGACGCTGACAATCACTTTGCGCGCTTTCAGGTCAGCTATCAGTTTGCTGTAATCGTGAACCTCGCCGGTGGTGCCTACCTGCTGCAGCAGCACGCCAAAGACGTCCTGATGGTCGAGCGCTTTTTCCGCATCATCGACAATCACATCGAAACCAAAGGTTTCCGCGCGGGTGCGCACCACGTCCAGCGTCTGCGGGTGAACGTCGGCAGCGACGAAGAAGCGGTTGGCGTTTTTCAGTTTGCTTACGCGTTTGGCCATTGCCATCGCTTCCGCAGCGGCGGTGGCTTCGTCCAGCAGCGAGGCCGAGGCAATATCGAGCCCGGTCAGGTCGAGGGTCACCTGCTGGAAATTCAGCAGTGATTCCAGGCGACCCTGGGAAACCTCCGGCTGATAAGGCGTATAGGCGGTATACCAGCCCGGATTTTCCAGCATGTTGCGCTGAATCACCGGCGGCAGCTGCACGGCGGTGTAGCCCATGCCAATGTACGACTTGAAGCGCTTGTTACGACCGGCGATCGCCTTCAGTTCCGCCAGCGCGGCGAATTCCGTGGTTGCTTCGCCCACCTGCGGCGGCGTTGCCAGCTGGATATCCTGCGGCACAATCTGGCCAATCAGGGCGTTAAGCGAATCGGCGCCAACGGTTTTCAGCATCTCCTGCTGCTGCCGGGCATCCGGGCCGATGTGACGTTCAATAAAGGCGTCACGGTTTTCAAGCTGGCCTAAAGTCTGGGTCATGAGCGATGGTTCCTGAACGTGCGGTGAATCGTGATTGTCTGACGGGTTTGCCCGGCGAGCACTGACGCTAACCGGGCCAGAAGACGCAAATCATTCGCGTTGCAGGAAGCCAACGCCCCTGCCACGTGAAGGATGAAGCGTATTTATTCGTCTTCTAACAGAGCTTCATATGCGGTCGCATCCAGCAGCGCGGCAACCTGAGCTTCATCGCTGGCTTTGATTTTAAAGATCCAGCCGCCGGCGTACGGCTCGCTGTTGACCAGCTCAGGGGAGTCGTTCAGCTCTTCATTGACGGCAACAATTTCGCCGCTAATCGGCGCGTAGATATCGGAAGCGGCTTTGACGGATTCGGCAACCGCGCAGTCGGCGCCCGCTTCTACGGCGGCGCCCACTTCCGGCAGGTCAACGAAAACCATATCGCCAAGCAGCTCCTGCGCGTGCTCGGTGATACCGACGGTATAGGTGCCGTCCGCTTCTTTACGCAGCCATTCGTGTTCTTTGCTGTATTTCAGTTCTGCTGGTACGTTGCTCATCAATTCATCTCCAAATGGGAAATCACACCACGGCTTTGCCGTTGCGTACAAAAACGGGTTTGGTCACTTTGACCGGCATTTCGCGATTGCGAATCTGCACCACGGCGGTTTCACCGATGCCTTCCGGTACGCGCGCTAAGGCAATACTGTAGCCCAGCGTCGGGGAGAAGGTGCCGCTGGTGATAATGCCTTCTTTCTGATTGCCATCGGCATCGCTGAAGCGCACCGGCAGGCCGCCGCGCAGAACGCCTTTCTCGGTCATCACCAGGCCGACCAGCTGTTCGGTGCCTTTTTCACGCTGGAGTTCCAGCGCTTCACGCCCGATAAAATCACGGTCAGCCGGTTCCCAGGCAATGGTCCAGCCCATGTTAGCCGCCAGCGGAGAGACGCCTTCGTCCATCTCCTGGCCATAAAGATTCATGCCCGCTTCCAGGCGCAGCGTATCGCGCGCGCCAAGGCCGCACGGCTTAACGCCCGCGTCCAGCAGACCGCGCCAGAAATCCACCGCCTGCTCGTTCGGCAGCGCGATTTCATAACCCGCTTCACCGGTATAGCCGGTAGTCGCAATAAACAGATCGCCCGCCTGCACGCCAAAGAACGGCTTCATGCCTTCCACGGCCTGGCGCTGCGCGTCGGTAAACAGCGTCGCCGCTTTCTCTTTCGCCTTTGGACCCTGTACGGCGATCAGGGATAGATCGTCACGCACGGTTATCTCAAGACCATAGGATTCAGACTGCTGGGTGATCCAGGCGAGGTCTTTTTCACGGGTGGCGGAGTTAACAACGAGGCGGAAATAGTCTTCAGAAAGGAAATAAACAATCAGGTCATCAATGACGCCGCCGGAGGCGGTCAGCATGCCGCTATAGAGCGCTTTACCCGGCACGGTGAGCTTCGCAACGTCGTTAGCCAGCAGATAGCGCAGGAACTCGCGGATTCGGTTGCCGTGAAAATCGACGATGGTCATGTGCGACACATCGAACATTCCGGCATCACCGCGCACCGCATGATGCTCATCGATCTGGGATCCGTAATGCAGCGGCATCATCCAGCCATGGAAATCCACCATGCGCGCGCCGCATAGCGTGTGTTGTTCAAACAACGGAGTCTGTTGAGCCATCTTTTCCTCATCGAATAAAACGGAACCAGCCACGATTTTTGGCGTTTTTTGCGCCGCGAAAAACGCCGCCAGCATCGCTAAAGGACGCCGACGCAAACGTTCTCTTTGGCCTGAACTTACCACCGATATCCGCACTAAACCATAAGCCTGGTCAGGACATCACATTAGCTTATGACCAAAATCAGCCGCAGAGCCTACAGAGTTTTTATCTGCAATAAAGCGATTCAACCCGCACAAAACCAAACCCATTAATTAAAAAAGCAGCGCATGATGATATTTTCTGCGAAATGACGGGCCTAATTTCTATAACAAAAAAAAGGTAACATTAATAAAACTAATGCGAAAAACGAGGTGAAATTAGATTATTTCAAATGAGAGGAGATAACCCGGCGCGGCGGCCGGGTGAGAGAAGTGTGACGTACTTAACGTAACCAGGCGGGCAGGTCGTTGAGCCCCATCGCTTGACGGATAAGCTGCGGCTTCACGCCGGGCAATGTATCCGCCAGCTTAAGACCGATATCGCGCAGCAGCTTCTTCGCCGGATTGTGGCCGGAGAACATGTCACGAAAGCCCTGCATCCCCGCCAGCATCAGCGCAGCGCTATGTTTACGGCTGCGTTCATAGCGACGCAGATACAGATGCTGGCCGATATCCTTGCCCTGCGCGTGCAGGCGCTTCAGTTCGTCGATCAGCTCGGCGGCATCCATAAAGCCAAGATTAACGCCCTGCCCCGCCAGCGGATGAATGGTATGGGCGGCATCGCCGACCAGCGCCAGACGATGGGCGGCAAACTGACGCGCATAGCGGCCGGTGAGCGGGAAGACCTGGCGCTCGCTCTCCACGGCGCATAAGCCGAGGCGGTTATCGAAGGCAATATTCAGCGCCTGGTTAAAAGCGGCATCGTCCGCCTGCCGCATCCGCTCAGCCTCTTCGGGAGAGAGCGACCAGACAATCGAGCAGAGGTGCGGATCGCTCAGCGGCAGAAACGCCAGAATCCCTTCGCCGTGGAACGCCTGACGCGCCACCGCTTCGTGCGGTTCTTCGGTGCGAATAGTGGCAACCAGCGCATGATGGTGATAATCCCAGTAGGTGAGCGGGATATCAGCTTTATTGCGCAACCATGAATTGGCCCCATCGGCGCCAACCACCAGCCGGGCGGTTAACATCGTGCCGTCCTGCAGGCTAAGAAAGGCCTCGTTCTCCCCCCACGCAACCTGCTGCAGCTGCGCCGGGGCCAGTAGAGTGACGTCCGCGCAGCGCTGCGCTTTTTGCCACAGGGCGTGGTGAACCACGGCGTTTTCAATAATATGCCCAAGGTGGCTAAAGCCCATGCTCTGGTCATCAAAGCTGATGCGGCCAAAACTGTCTTTATCCCACACTTCCATACCGTGGTAGCAGCTGGCGCGCTGGGCGATAATATCCTGCCAGACGCCCAGTTTGCTCAGCAGCTTCTCGCTGGCGGCGTTAACCGCCGACACCCGCAGCGCCGGCGGCGCATCCGCGCTTAACGGCTGAGGCGCGGCCTGTTCCAGCACCGCAACGCGCAGCCCGCTGCCCTGCAAACCGCAGGCAACCGCCAGCCCCACCATTCCACCGCCAACAATAGCGACATCAACACTTTGCACGTTTCACTCCTTAACGGGGGACCCAACCGAGGGTACGCTGCGCCAGCGCATCGCGCGCCGGGGTAAATAATTCCATCGCCATCAGGCCGACGTTGCGCCCCACCACCAGCGGCGCCCAGCGATTGGCGAACAGATGCACCAGCCCATCGGTCACGCCGACGGTGGCGGCTTTATCTGCGGCGCGGCGGGTCTGATAGCGGCTCAGAAGCGGATAGCCGCCCGGATCCTCTCCTTCTGCCTGCGCCTGCGCCAGCATTTCCGCCAGGCTCATGACGTCGCGCAGACCGAGGTTAAATCCCTGTCCGGCAATAGGATGCAGCGTTTGCGCCGCGTTGCCGACCAGCGCCAGACGATGCGCAACCGTGCGGCTGGCTCGGGTGAGCGAGAGCGGATACACGCTGCGCTTTCCGGCATGGACGATCCGGCCAAGACGCCAGCCGAATGCCTGCTGAAGCTCATGGCGGAAGCGTTCGTCCGACCAGCTCAGCACCTCTTCACGCCGCGACTGCGGATGACACCACACCAGCGAGCAGCGGCCCTGCGACATGGGCAGCATCGCCAGCGGGCCGTGTGGGGTAAAGCGTTCAAACGCGCGCCCGCTATGCGGCTGCGCGGTACTGACGTTGGCGATAATCGCCAGCTGTTCATAGGGTTCCTGCTGCCAGCTGATACCACAGCGGGCCCCCAGCGTCGAGCGCGAGCCGTCGGCGGCGACCAGCAGTTTACCGCTGAGGGTTTCGCCGTTGTCCAGAACCAGGCTGACGCTCTCTTCGCTGCGGCTGACATTTTCCACCTTTGCCGGGCAGTGCAGCGTCACGCCCGGCGCCTTGCGTAGCTGCGCAAACAGGCGCTGGCCGACATCGTGCAGCTCAACCACCTGACCCAGCGCCGACAGCCCATACTCCTCAGCCTCGAGCGTCACAAACCCCGCGTGGCCGCGATCGCTGACGTGAACGCGCTGAATGGCCGTGGCGCAGTCGGCTATCTCTTGCCAGATATCAACGCGAGCCAGCTGCTGGCAGGTGCCGGCAGCCAGAGCGATGGCGCGGGCGTCAAAGCCCGGATGCTGCGCGGAATCCGGCGCAGATGCTTCAACCAGATGCACCGGCAGCGTACCGCCGGTCAGGCGAGATATCGCTAGCGCCAGCGTCGCGCCGGTCATTCCTCCGCCGACGATCAGGACGCTCATAGCTGGCGCGCCGCCGCCATCAGCGCCTCGATATCGTCCGCTTTTTTCACTACGCCGGCGGTGAGGTTCTCATTACCGTCTTCGGTAATGACGATGTCGTCTTCAATACGAATGCCGATGCCGCGGTACTGGGCCGGCACGTCGGCATCCGTCGCAATATACAGCCCCGGTTCAACCGTCAGCACCATTCCCGGCTCAAGAATACGCGAGCGGTCAACGTCATAGCTGCCGACATCATGCACGTCGAGCCCCAGCCAGTGGCTCAGGCCATGCATAAAGAAAGGACGATGGGCGTTATTGGCAATCAGCTCATCAATTTCACCTTTCAGGATCCCCAGACGCACGAGGCCGGTAATCATAATCCGCACCACCTGCTGGTTAACCTCTTTAATTGAGGTACCTGGGCGATAGAGCTTCAGCGAGGTTTCCAGAGATTCAAGGACGATATCGTAAATCTCGCGCTGGGCCGGGCTAAATTTGCCGTTAACCGGGAAAGTTCGGGTGATATCGCCCGCGTAGCCGCGGTATTCGCAGCCTGCGTCAATCAGCACCAGATCGCCGTCGCGCAGCTCGCACTCATTTTCGGTGTAGTGCAGGATGCAGCCATTTTCGCCGCCGCCCACGATGGTGTTATAAGAAGGAAAGCGCGCGCCGTGACGGTTGAATTCGTGAAGGATCTCGCCTTCCAGATGATATTCGAACATCCCGGGACGGCATTTTTCCATAGCGCGGGTGTGGGCCAGCGCGGAGATCTCCCCTGCGCGGCGCATGACCTCCAGCTCTTCTGCCGATTTAAACAGGCGCATCTCATGCACCATCGGCCGCCAGTCAATGACCGAGCCTGGCGCCTGCAGATTCTGCCGTACGCCTTTGCGCAGTTTTTCCAGCGCGTTAAACACGATGTCGTCGGCGTAGGCATATTCGCCCTGCGCAAAGTAGATAGCGTCGAGGCCGTTAAGGAGCTGGAACAGCTGCTGATTGATTTCACTAAATGCCAGCGCGCGATCGACGCCCAGCTTCGCGGGGGCAGCTTCCTGCCCGAGGCGGCGGCCAAACCAGATTTCAGCGGTCAGATCGCGCACGCGGTTAAACAACACGCTGTGGTTGTGCGTCTCATCGCTTTTAATCAATACCAACAGCGCTTCTGGCTCATTAAAGCCGGTGAAGTACCAAAAATCGCTGCTCTGCCGGTAGGGATATTCTGAATCTGCGCTGCGTACTGCTTCCGGCGCGGCGAAAATGAGCGCTGCGCTGCCCGGCTGCATCTGCGCCAGTAGAGCCTGGCGACGAGAGAGAAATTCCTGCTGAGTCATGACGCCCCCTGAACGATTTAATGAATGATTAGTGTAGCGTCGGCTTTTGAACTTCCGGCGCAGTGGGTTTCTGAAGAGAGAAGGTGTCGTGGCACAGCAGCGCAGCAACGCGTACGTATTCGATAATCTCCTCCAGAGACATTTCGAGCTCTTCCTGATCCTCGTCTTCGTCATACCCGAGCTGAGCAATATTGCGCAGATCGTCGATGGCTTCACCCGTTTCGTCTTTGACTTTATCCAGCTTAGGCTGCGTCACGCCCAGCCCAAGCAGAAAATGGTTCACCCAACCCGCGAGCGCATCGGCGCGATCGAACACGCTCACCTCGTCGCCATCCGGCAGGTAGAGCTGGAATAAGAAACCATCATCCTCCAGCGAATCGCTGGTGGCGGAATGCATGTTACGCAGCGCCTGCGCCAGCTCGTGACCAAAAGCCAGGCCTTCGTTAGTCAGATCGTGCACCAACGGCTGCCAGCTGCTGTCTTTGTTGCCGCCGCACAGGATCCCGCTAATCAAACCGTGCATTTCGGCAGGGGTTAATCCTACCCCTTGTTGGTTCAGTAACTGGTCTACAGCGTTGTAGCCAGGCATTTCGTTCTGTATAGACATGCGCATTCGTCATCGTTGGGAGGAATATTCATGATATGCTACCACTTTGGACCCTGGTGAACCAGAATAGGGCTTGTATCTTAAAACCAGGGTAGCTATAGTGTCGCCCCTTCGCAGACCCTCCCAGGGCGTGAAGGCCGCGCAGTCAATCAGCAGGAAGGTGGCATGTCTGCACAACCCGTAGATCTCCAAATTTTTGGCCGTTCACTACGAGTGAATTGCCCGCCTGAACAAAGGGATGCCTTAAACCAGGCAGCTGACGACCTGAATCAGCGGTTGCAAGATTTAAAAGAACGCACTAGAGTCACAAATACTGAGCAGCTGGTCTTCATCGCCGCGTTGAACATCAGCTATGAGTTGACTCAGGAAAAAGCGAAAACCCGCGACTACGCCGCCAGCATGGAGCAGCGTATTCGGATGCTTCAGCAGACCATCGAACAAGCATTGCTTGAGCAAGGTCGCATAAGCGAAAGACCCGGGCAGAAGTTTGAATAACACTTTGCATTTAACTGTGTTAGAGTAATCGCAAGAACAAAATTTCTCTGAGATGTTTGCAAGCGGGCCAGTCCCCTGAGCCGATATTTCATACCACAAGAATGTGGCGCTCCACGGTTGGTGAGCATGCTCGGCCCGTCCGAGAAGCCTTAAAACTGTGACGACACATTCACCTTGAACCAAGGGTTCAAGGGTTACAGCCTGCGGCGGCATCTCGGAGATTCCCTTCTTTTTCGTTTCATCCCCCCCTAAGTTAATTTTCGGCTTTTGCCGTCGTGTATTAGACTACGCCTGTTGGTATCGTTTGCTCACCGATGAGACTCAGGTATGACCCTATTGTCAGATATCCCCTTTACCAGGCAGCAAATTCGTCAGCAGATCCGCCAGCGCCGACGCGCGTTAACACCGGAGCAGCAAACCCAGTTCGCCCTCCATGCGGCGGACAGAATGATGGCGTATCCGCCGGTTCTGCTCGCGCAGACGGTCGCGGTATTTCTTTCGTTTGATGGCGAGCTGGATACGCGGCCGCTGATTGATCAGCTCTGGCGGGCAGGCAAACGGGTCTATCTCCCCGTGCTTCATCCGTTCAGCCCCGGCAATCTTCTGTTTCTGCACTACCACCCAAGCAGCGATCTGGTGGTGAATCGTCTGAACATCCGCGAACCGAAGCTCGACGTGCGCGATGTCCTCCCGCTTAGCCAGCTGGATGTACTGGTAACGCCGCTGGTCGCGTTTGATGCCGCCGGACAGCGCCTGGGTATGGGCGGCGGATTTTACGACCGGACGCTGCAAAACTGGCGGCAGCATCGCCTGCAGCCGGTCGGCTACGCGCATGATTGCCAGCAGGTTGACGCGCTGCCGACGGAGCAGTGGGATATCCCGCTGCCAGCGGTCATCACGCCGTCAAAAACCTGGCTCTGGTAAAACGCCCGAACAATTGACATTGCTGTTTTTTTCACCTAAATTCCTGGGTAAAGGGTGAGGGAGGCGAACCTCCCTCCTGCATTCTCTCTGTTAATATGCTGGCCAGGCGATGATTAACAGGATAAGCAGCATGATGAAGAGTCTCATCATCGTCCCTTTCCTTTTAGAGCCCCTGCCTCGGTAGGGGCTTTCCCGTTTCAGCCCCACGCTGAGTCTTTATCGTAAATCCCTTTCTTTCAGGCACAACGACATCCGACGGTTTTAATCGCCGTTTGCGGCAAGCTTCGCAAAGCGTTTGGGTGGCGACGGGAAATTGCAGAAGGGTCTATCAGGAGAAAAGGGGCAGGTCGATGACCTGCCCGCTGGCATAAAAGGAGTTAGAACAGCAGACGGGCGCGGATGGTACCAGGAATAGCCTTCATCGCCTGCAGCGCGCTCTGGGCGACATCTTCTTCGGCTTCGATATCAATGACCACGTAGCCCATTTGCGGAGTGGTTTGCAGATACTGCGCCGCGATGTTAATGCCCTGCGCGGCGAAAATCTGGTTAATCGCGGTCAGAACGCCCGGACGGTTTTCATGGATATGCAGCAGACGGCGCCCGCCGTGCAGCGGCAGCGACACTTCCGGGAAGTTAACCGCCGAGAGCGTAGAACCGTTATCGGAGTATTTCGCCAGCTTGCCCGCCACTTCCAGACCGATGTTTTCCTGCGCTTCCTGAGTTGAGCCGCCAATGTGCGGGGTCAGGATAACGTTGTCGAACTCACAGAGCGGAGAGTTGAACGGATCGCTGTTGGTCGCCGGCTCGGTCGGGAAGACGTCGATCGCCGCGCCCGCCAGGTGCTTGCTCGCCAGCGCATCGCACAGCGCCGGGATATCCACCACGGTGCCGCGAGAGGCGTTGATCAGCAGCGCGCCGGGTTTCATCAGCGCCAGCTCTTCCGCGCCAATCATGTTCTTCGTAGAGGCGTTTTCCGGCACGTGCAGGCTCACCACATCGCTCATGTTCAACAAATCAGAAAGATGCTGGACCTGAGTCGCGTTACCTAACGGCAGCTTGCTTTCAATATCGTAGAAATAGACATGCATCCCCAGCGATTCGGCCAGAATACCCAGCTGCGTGCCGATATGACCATAGCCGATAATACCCAGCTTTTTGCCGCGCGCTTCAAAGCTGCCGACCGCCAGCTTGTTCCATACGCCGCGGTGCGCTTTGGCATTTGCCGCCGGTACGCCGCGGAGCATAAGCAGTAGTTCGCCGATCACCAGTTCAGCAACGGAACGGGTATTGGAGAACGGGGCGTTAAACACCGGGATACCGCGTTTCGCCGCCGCGTTTAAATCAACCTGATTGGTACCGATACAGAAGCAGCCAACCGCGACCAGCTTCTCCGCCGCCGCGAAGATCTCTTCAGTCAGATGAGTACGGGAACGCAGGCCGATGAAATGGGCATCACGGATGGACGCTTTCAGCTCTTCGCTATCCAGCGCGCCTTTATGAAATTCGATATTGGTGTAGCCCGCTGCGCGAAGGCTGTCCACCGCTTTTTGGTGCACACCTTCAACCAGCAGAAATTTAATCTTGTCTTTTTCCAGTGATACCTTAGCCATTTCCCCGTCCTGTTTTTGTCTTAACTGATGTCGTGCGGAACGAAAGTTCTTCTCAGCAACATATCAAAAAAAACTATTGCGGCAATATGAACGTTTGCGTCGGCAACCTGAAGAAATATCAATCAGCGGGAAATAGCAGGACAAAACACCAGAAAGTAAAAGAAAGGTAGATTGTTACTAAGACAAGGCGCATAAATGTGACAGAAGTCACCAAAATAGGCCTGGAGAAAAAATATTTGCGAGGGAGCGATTCGCTCCCTCGGATCAGACTATTTAGTGATAGTTTTTACACCATCAGCGGTGCCAATCAGCGCAACGTCCGCACCGCGATTCGCAAACAGGCCGACGGTCACGACGCCCGGAATACCGTTAATGGTATTTTCCAGCGCAATAGCGTCCAGAATTTCCAGACCAAACACATCGAGGATCACGTTGCCGTTATCGGTCACGACGCCCTGACGATACTCCGGACGGCCGCCCAGCTTAACCAGCTGACGCGCCACGGCGCTGCGCGCCATCGGGATCACTTCCACCGGCAGCGGGAATTTACCCAGAATATCCACCTGCTTGGAAGCATCGGCGATACAGATAAATTTGTCGGCGACCGAAGCGATAATTTTCTCACGCGTCAGCGCTGCGCCACCGCCCTTGATCATCTGCATATGGCCGTTGATTTCATCTGCGCCGTCCACGTAAATACCAAGACGATCAACGCTGTTCAGATCAAAAACCGTGATACCGAGGCTTTTCAGTTTTTCAGTAGAGGCATCAGAGCTGGAAACCGCCCCTTCTATTTGCCCTTTCATGGTACCCAGCGCATCGATAAAGTGCGCCGCCGTCGAGCCCGTACCGACCCCAACGATAGTGCCCGGTTGTACATACTGCAGTGCCGCCCAGCCTACCGCTTTTTTCAGTTCATCTTGCGTCATGATTATGGTCCGAGATGTGAATTCCTGAGGCGCATTATAGAACATCAGGGGGGTCATTGTCCCTGCGACGGCGATCACACAACGCGGTCGCCAATTTTTCATCTTCATCAAAAACAAATTTATGTCATAGTGCGAGTTAACGAAAAGTATTAGGGGGCACGCCAGAGCAATGAAACGACCGGACTACAGAACACTACAGGCGCTGGACGCGGTAATCAGGGAACGAGGGTTTGAGCGCGCCGCGCAGAAGCTTTGTATTACGCAGTCCGCCGTCTCTCAGCGCATCAAACAGCTGGAAAACATGTTTGGACAACCGCTGCTGGTGCGAACCGTACCGCCGCGTCCCACCGAACAGGGGCAAAAGCTGCTGGCCCTGCTGCGTCAGGTCGAACTGCTGGAAGAGGAGTGGCTGGGCGATGAACAAACCGGCTCCACGCCGCTGCTGCTATCGCTGGCGGTCAACGCCGACAGCCTGGCCACCTGGCTGCTGCCCGCGCTCTCCAGCGTGCTTTCCGACTCCCCTATTCGGCTGAACCTACAGGTGGAAGACGAGACCCGGACCCAGGAACGTCTGCGCCGCGGCGAAGTGGTCGGCGCGGTCAGTATTCAGCCGCAGGCGCTGCCCAGCTGCCTGGTCGATCAGCTCGGCGCCCTCGACTACCTGTTCGTCGCCTCGAAGGAGTTTGCCCAGCGCTATTTCCCCAACGGGGTGACCCGCTCGGCGCTGCTGAAAGCGCCGGTGGTGGCATTCGATCATCTCGATGATATGCACCAGGCCTTTTTGCAGCAGAACTTCGATTTGCCGCCGGGCAGCGTGCCCTGCCATATCGTGAACTCCTCGGAAGCCTTTGTGCAGCTGGCCCGCCAGGGAACAACCTGCTGTATGATCCCGCATCTGCAAATTGAGAGAGAGCTGAACAGCGGCGAACTGATTAACCTCACGCCGGGCCTGTTCCAGCGCCGGATGCTCTACTGGCACCGTTTTGCTCCGGAAAGCCGCATGATGCGCCGGGTGACCGATGCGCTAATCGATTACGGCCACAAGGTGTTGAGACAAGATTAACCCCCGCAAGCAGGCCGGCGCCGTCCGGCCTGTATGACCCACCTTCTCCTGTTCATATCTTTGAAATACATCACAAAATAAAACATTTCATGCGGCAAAAAACGACGCATCGATGGCTATTTTTTGCTGGCGACAGGGGCGATGAAAAAGCTCACCGTATTCGCAATATCCCATTTCATTGCGCATACGGAGCACAACATGTCAGAGTTACGGGAGTGGCAAACGCTCGCCAACAAAGAGCTCAGCCGGCGGGAAAAAACCGTCGATGCCCTGGTAAAACAGACGGCAGAGGGCATTGACGTTAAGCCGCTGTATACCGAAGCCGATCTTGATAATCTGGAAGTGACCGGCACCCTACCCGGCCTGCCGCCTTACGTTCGCGGCCCGCGCGCCACCATGTACACCGCACAGCCGTGGACCATCCGCCAGTACGCCGGTTTCTCTACCGCTAAAGAGTCCAACGCTTTCTATCGCCGCAACCTCGCCGCCGGGCAGAAAGGGCTTTCCGTCGCCTTCGACCTCGCGACCCACCGGGGCTATGACTCCGATAACCCGCGCGTGGCGGGCGACGTGGGGAAAGCCGGCGTGGCGATCGATACCGTCGAAGACATGAAGATTTTATTCGATCGGATCCCGCTGGATAAGATGTCCGTATCGATGACCATGAACGGCGCGGTGCTGCCGATAATGGCGTTTTATATCGTCGCGGCGGAAGAACAAGGGGTGGAGCCTGAACAGCTCACCGGCACGATCCAGAACGATATTCTGAAAGAGTACCTGTGCCGGAATACCTATATTTACCCGCCAAAGCCCTCAATGCGCATTATCGCCGACATCATCGCCTGGTGTTCGGGCAACATGCCGCGCTTTAACACCATCAGCATCAGCGGCTACCACATGGGCGAAGCCGGAGCCAACTGCGTGCAGCAGGTGGCCTTTACCCTGGCCGACGGTATCGAATACATCAAGGCCGCGCTCTCGGCCAGGCTGAAAATCGATGACTTCGCCCCGCGCCTGTCGTTTTTCTTCGGCATCGGTATGGATCTGTTTATGAACGTCGCGATGCTGCGCGCCGCACGCTACCTGTGGAGCGAAGCGGTAAGCGGCTTCGGCGCTACCAATCCGAAATCCTTAGCCCTGCGCACCCACTGCCAGACCTCCGGCTGGAGCCTCACCGAGCAGGATCCGTATAACAACGTAATCCGCACCACTATCGAAGCGCTCGGCGCCACGCTCGGCGGCACCCAGTCGCTGCACACCAACGCTTTCGACGAGGCGCTTGGCCTGCCCACCGACTTTTCCGCCCGTATCGCGCGTAATACGCAGATCATCATCCAGGAGGAGTCAGAGATCTGCCGCACCGTAGACCCGCTGGCCGGATCGTACTACCTCGAATCGCTGACCGATCGGATCGTTAAGCAGGCGCGGGCCATTATGCAGCAGATCGACGACGCGGGCGGAATGGCAAAGGCGATCGAGGCCGGACTGCCGAAACGGATGATCGAAGAGGCCTCCGCCCGCGAACAATCGCTGATCGACCAGGGCAAGCGCGTCATCGTCGGCGTCAATAAGTACAAGCTGGAAAAAGAAGATGAAACGGCGGTACTGGAGATCGACAACGTCAAGGTGCGCAACGAACAGATCGCCTCGCTGAAAAAAATTCGCGCCAGTCGGGACGACGTGACGGTAAAAGCCGCGCTGAACGCCCTCACCCACGCCGCGCAGCATGGTGAAAACCTGCTGGCCGCCGCCATCAACGCCGCCCGCGTCCGCGCCACGCTGGGCGAAATTTCCGACGCGCTGGAGGCGGCGTTTGACCGCTACCTGGTGCCCAGCCAGTGCGTCACCGGCGTGATTGCGCAAAGCTACCACCAGTCAGACAAAGCCGCCGGCGAGTTCGACGCTATTGTTGCGCAAACCGAAAAATTCCTCGCGGAACGCGGCCGCCGCCCGCGCATTCTGATCGCCAAAATGGGTCAGGACGGTCACGATCGCGGGGCCAAAGTGATCGCCAGCGCCTATTCCGATCTCGGCTTCGACGTTGACCTGAGCCCGATGTTTTCCACGCCAGAAGAGATCGCCCGCCTGGCGGTGGAAAACGACGTGCACGTGGTGGGCGCCTCCTCGCTGGCGGCAGGCCACAAAACCCTGATCCCCGAGCTGGTCGATGCCCTGAAAAAATGGGGGCGGGAAGATATCTGCGTCATCGCCGGCGGCGTCATCCCGCCGCAGGATTATGCCTTCCTGCAGGCGCGCGGCGTGGCCGCCATTTACGGCCCCGGTACGCCGATGCTGGAGAGCGTACGCGACGTCCTGATGAGGATTAGCCAATATCATGATTAACCACGCCACGCTGACGGACGCCGTGCGGCGACTACGCCTGGGCGAGCGGGCCACGCTCGCCCAGGCCATGACGCTGGTGGAAAGCCAGCATCCCCGCCATCAGGCGCTAAGCGCACAGCTGCTGGATGCCATTATGCCCTTCACCGGCAACGCCCTGCGCCTCGGCGTCACCGGCACGCCGGGGGCCGGAAAAAGCACTTTTCTGGAAGCTTTCGGCATGCTGCTGATTCGCCACGGCCTGCGGGTCGCGGTGATAGCGGTCGATCCGAGCAGCCCGGTCAGCGGCGGAAGCATTCTTGGCGACAAGACGCGCATGATCGAACTGGCGCGATCGGATTCGGCCTTTATTCGCCCGGTGCCCTCCAGCGGCCATCTGGGCGGCACCAGCCTGCGCGCGCGGGAGCTGATACTGCTGTGCGAAGCGGCGGGCTATGACGCGGTGATTGTCGAAACCGTCGGCGTCGGCCAGTCGGAAACGGAACTCTCCCGGCTGGTGGACTGCTTTATCTCGCTGCAGATCGCCGGCGGCGGTGACGATCTGCAGGGCATTAAGAAGGGGATTATGGAGATGGCGGATATCGTGGTTATCAATAAAGATGATGGCGAGAACCGCGCCAGGGTGGCAATCACCCGTCATATGTATGAATCCGCCCTGCATATTCTGCGCCGCAAGCACGCCGCGTGGCAGCCGCGCGTTTTGAGCTGTAGCGCGCTGGAGCAGCGCGGCATCGAAGCCGTCTGGCTCGCAATTCTTGACTTCAAAACCACCCTCACCGACAGCGGCGATCTGGAAAAACTGCGCCAGCGCCAGGCGCTGGAGTGGCTGCAAAAACAGGCCGAAACCGAGGCGCTGCACCTGCTGTTTGCCCGAACCGACTTTGCGCGCTACTTCCAGCAAACGCTACAGGCGGTAAAAAACAACGGCCTCTCGCCGCGCACCGGCCTGCGGCAGATTAGCGAATTCCTCCAGAATCATTACTTTGCGTAAAAGGATATTTATGTCTTATCAATATGTTAATGTCGAAATTATCCGCAAGGTTGCGGTGATTGAGTTCAACTATAGCCGCAAGCTCAACGCCTTAAGCAAGGTGTTCATCGACGATCTGATGCAGGCGCTGAGCGACCTCAACCGGCCGGAAATTCGCTGCGTCATTTTACGCGCGCCCGGGGGAGCAAAGGTTTTCTCCGCCGGCCATGACATCCACGAATTGCCCGGCGGGCGCCGCGATCCGCTCTCGTATGACGATCCGCTGCGTCAGATCACCCGTATGATCCAAAAGTATCCGAAACCGGTGATCTCCATGGTCGAAGGCAGCGTCTGGGGCGGCGCGTTTGAGATGATCATGAGCTCCGATCTGATCATCGCCGCCAGCACGTCCACGTTCTCTATGACGCCGGTGAATCTCGGCGTGCCCTACAACCTGGTCGGCATTCACAATCTGACCCGCGACGCCGGCTTTCATATCGTGAAAGAGCTGATTTTCACCGCCCTGCCGATTACCGCCCAGCGCGCGCTGGCGGTCGGTATTCTCAATCACGTGGTGGACGCCGACGAACTGGAAGATTTTACCTTGCAGATGGCGCACCACATCTCCGAGAAAGCGCCGCTGGCGATCGCGGTCATTAAGGAAGAGCTGCGCGTGCTTGGCGAAGCCCACACCATGAATTCCGATGAGTTCGAACGTATTCAGGGAATGCGTCGCGCCGTCTACGACAGCGTGGATTATCAGGAAGGCATGAGCGCGTTTATGGAAAAGCGTAAACCTGAGTTCGTCGGCCATTAATCACGCCGGATTAAGGAGTATAAAATGAAACGGATGAGCGCCGATGAAGCGGCGGAGATTATCCAGCACGACCAGATGGTGGCGTTCAGCGGATTCACGCCCGCCGGTTCGCCTAAAGCGCTGCCCGCGGCCATCGCTCGCCGCGCTGATGAATTACATCGGGCGCAGAAGCCTTTTCAGATCCGCTTGCTGACCGGCGCCTCCATCAGCGCCGCCGCCGATGATGCGCTATCGGCAGCCGATGCCGTCTCGTGGCGCGCGCCGTATCAGACCGCCTCCGGACTGCGGCAAAAAATCAACCAGGGGCAGGTGAAGTTTGTCGATCTGCACCTGAGCGAAGTGGCGCAAATGGTCAACTATGGGTTCTTTGGCGAGATTGATGTCGCGGTGATCGAAGCTTCGGCTATCGCGCCGGACGGACGGGTCTGGCTCACCAGCGGTATCGGCAACGCGCCAACCTGGCTGCTGCGGGCGAAGAAAGTGATCATTGAGCTGAATCACTACCACAGCCCGCGGGTTGCCGAGCTGGCCGATATCGTGATCCCCGGCGCCCCGCCGCGGCGCAACAGTATCGCCATCTTTCATGCGATGGATCGCGTGGGCAGCCGGTACGTGCAAATCGATCCGAAAAAGATTGTCGCTGTGGTGGAGACCGAGCTGCCCGACGCCGGAAACGTTCTGGATAACAATAATCCGGTTTGTCAGAAAATTGCCGATAACGTGGTCACCTTTCTGCTGGAAGAGGTGGCTCGCGGACGCATCCCGCCTGAATTTCTGCCGCTGCAAAGCGGCGTGGGCAATATCAACAACGCGGTCATGGCGCGGCTGGGCGAAAATCCGGATATCCCCGCTTTTATGATGTACTCGGAAGTTTTACAGGCGTCGGTGGTTCATCTGCTGGAAACGGGGAAAATCACCGGCGTCAGCGCCTCCAGCCTGACGATATCCGCCGGTTCGTTGCGCAAGATTTACGACAATATGGATTTCTTCGCCAGCCGCATTGTCCTGCGCCCGCAGGAGATCTCCAATCATCCGGAAATTATCCGCCGTCTGGGGGTTATCGCCCTCAACGTGGGGCTGGAGTTTGATATCTACGGTCACGCCAACTCGACGCACGTAGCCGGGGTGAATCTGATGAACGGCATCGGCGGCAGCGGCGATTTTGAACGCAACGCCTGGCTCTCTATCTTTATGGCGCCGTCCATCGCCAAGGACGGGAAGATCTCCACCATCGTGCCGATGTGCAGCCATGTCGATCACAGCGAGCACAGCGTGAAGGCGATCGTTACCGAGCAGGGTATCGCCGATCTGCGCGGGCTATCGCCGCTGCAGCGCGCCCGCGCCATCATTGATAACTGCGCGCATCCGCTCTACCGGGACTATTTACATCGCTATCTGGAGAGCGCTCCCGGCGGACATATTCACCACGACCTCGCCCACACCTTCGACCTGCATCGTAATCTGCTTGAGCACGGTTCAATGCTCGGCTAGCCCTCCGCGCCGTCGCGATCTTCAGTAATGTGCTGAAGCATCGTGGCGGTATAGCGATGATTTTTCAGCGAATAGAGATACTCCTGCACATACATCGCGCTGCCGGGCGCGTCGAAGTACTTCAGCTTCGCCGGATTCACCAGACGCCAGGCGAAGTAAGGAATAACCGTCAAAAACTGCCCGCGCTCTACGGCGCTAATTTTGGCCATAAAGCTGTAGGGGCGATAGATAATCGTCGGGTTGATCCCGCTGGGGCGCATATACGCGTCCAGCATCGCCTCAAAATTGGCCCGGTTCTGGAAACGCATCTGCAGCCAGGGCAGCTCACGTAACAGATCCTGCGGCGGCTTATCTTCATAACGGCGGGAAACAAGAAACCCCAGACGCAGCGGCGCCAGTTCGCTAATGGTCAAATTTTCCAGCTCCTGCACGCGGGGCGAAACATGCTGCGGCGAGATAATAAAATCCAGCTGGCGATCGAACAGGTTATCAATCACGCCATTCTCGCTGAACTCCACGGCCTGGGTGGTTACGCCATCGTATTTATCGCCCAGGCTGATGAGCTGATCGAAAATAATCGTTGGATAGGTATTGTCGATGCCGATAACGATGTTGCGCGAGCGGTGCGCGGAATAGTGAATTTCGTTATCGATGGCCGATAAGCGCTGATAAATGGGAAACAGCTTCTGATAGAGCTCCTGCCCCGCTTTATTGAGGCTGATGCTGTTATCTTTACGGGTAAATAGCGTATAGCCGATCTGATCCTCCAGCGCAGCGATGCTTTTGCCGAAGGGAGACGCGGTCATATGAATTTTTTCCGCCGCTCTGGCAATATTATTGGTCTGCGCCAGCAGAATGAAATTGCGCATCTTTTTCGAAATAAAGATATCCATGCTCACCTCATCGTAGAACAGGGATATATCCTTACTTTATTCAGGGAAAAGACTTTTGTCGCGCTCTCAATTTTACAGATAGTGACAGAAAAAACCCGGCGCGAAGGCCGGGCGACAGGATTACTGCGCGGCTTTGGGTTCTTCAGCGGGTTTCGCCGGTTCCGCAGGTGCTGGCGCAGGCTGTGTCGGCTGCAGCTCAAACACCACGTCCACCTGGTCATCAAACTGAATGGTCGCCTGCTCGTAGGTTTCCTGAGCAGAAACCGGCGCCGCATCGGCTTTCATCATCCGCACCATCGGGCTCGGCTGGTAGTTGGAGACATGATAGCGAACGCTGTAGACGGGCCCCAGTTTGCCGTGGAACCCGGTAGCCAGCTCCTGAGCCTGGTGAATGGCATCATCAATCGCCGCTTTACGCGCTTTATCTTTATAAGCGTCCGGCTGCGCCACGCCCAGTGAAACCGAACGGATCTCATTCAGACCGGCTTTAAGCGCCCCATCTAACAGACCGTTGAGCTTATCCAGCTGGCGCAGCGTCACTTCAACGCTACGCACCGCGCGGTAGCCCTTAAGAATGCTTTTACCGTTCTGATAGTCGTAATCAGGCTGGGTACGCAGGTTAGCTGAGTTAATGTCTTTCTTCGCAATGCCGTTCTTCTCCAGGAAGGAGAGATACTGGGCCACGCGCTCATCGGCCTGCTTTTTAGCGGATGCCGCGTCTTTCGCGGAGACGTTTACTTCAATCGCCAGCGTAGCGATATCAGGAACCGCAGCGACGCTGGCGGTACCTGAAGTGACGATATGTGGGCCGTTTGGCAACTCATTTGCCTGAACTGCCATTGCGCTAAATCCGAGTGCCGCCGCCAGGGCCATGACTTTTAACTTCACTGTCGTTTCTCCATCTTACATTGGTCGTCTATACGCAGACGCATGCCTGCAAGCTTAGCGCGTACGCGGAGAAAGTCCATCGGACAAGGCTTAGTTAAGCAGCGCCTGCACATGAGCGAAGCCGTCCTTCGCCAGCTGGAAGGCAATGACCCACATCACCAGACCGACCAGCACGTTGATAACGCGCTGCGCCTTTGCCGTACGCAGGCGCGGGGCGAGCCAGGCGGCCAGCAGGGCCAGCCCAAAGAACCATAAGAATGAGGCGCTGATGGTACCTAAGGCAAACCAGCGCTTCGGCTCCATCGCCAACTGCCCGCCAAGGCTGCCGAGAACCACAAACGTATCCAGATACACGTGCGGATTCAGCCAGGTGACAGCCAGCATGGTGACGATAATTTTCCAGCGTCCCTGCTTCATCACTTCCGCGCTGGCCAGCGCCAGATTGCTGCTCAAGGCCGTTTTCAGCGCGCCAAAGCCGTACCACAATAAAAAAGCGACGCCGCCCCAGGTCACCAGCGCCAGCAGCCACGGTGACTGCATCAGCAGCGCGCTGCCGCCAAAAATCCCGGCGCAGATCAGCAGCAGATCGCTGATGGCGCACAGCAGAGCAATCATCAGGTGGTACTGACGACGAATGCCCTGATTCATCACAAAGGCGTTTTGCGGACCGAGCGGCAAAATCATGGCCGCTCCCAGGGCAAGGCCCTGAAAGTAATACGATAACATCGCAAGTGATTTCCACTGAAAGAGTCAATGCCGGGGAATATAGCGCGCGGAAATCATTAGAGGAAATTGAAAATTTTAATCGTTAATAAGAACTACTAATAGGGCGCAGAAAAAAGGCCGGACAAACCGGCCTGTATAAAAGAGGAGAATTACTCTGCTTTTTCCTGCGGACGAATGACGTGAACGTCCATCTGCGGATACGGGAAGCCGATGCCATTGGCGTCAAAGTCGCGCTTAATACGCTCCAGAACGTCCCAGTATACGCTTTGCAGATCGCTGCTCTTACTCCATACGCGCACCACGTAGTTCACCGAAGAAGCGCCCAGTTCATTGAGACGCACGGTCATTTCACGATCTTTGAGGATACGTTCATCCGATTCGATGATATTGGTGAGCAGCTGCTTCACTTTATCGATATCAGCGTCGTAGGCCACGCCGATGATAAACTCGTTGCGGCGCACCGGCTCGCGGGAGAAGTTGATGATATTCCCGGCAATGATTTTACCGTTCGGCACCACCACGATTTTGCCATCCGCGCTGCGCAGGGTCGTGGAGAAAATCTGCACGTTCAGCACGGTTCCCGCGATACCGCCAAGGTCAACGTATTCACCGGCTCGGAACGGGCGAAAGACCACCAGAAGGACGCCAGCGGCAAGGTTAGACAGCGAGCCCTGCAGCGCCAGACCGACGGCTAAGCCCGCGGCGCCGAGCACCGCGATCACCGAGGCGGTTTGCACGCCCACGCGGCCGAGAGCGGCGATCAGGGTAAAAGCAATAACGGCGTAGCGTACCAGCGCAGAGAGAAAATCGGCAACGGTGGCATCAATATGCCGCGCCCGCATCAGGCGATTGACGGTGTTGGAAACAATCCGCGCCACGATCAAACCGACAATAATAATCGCGATAGCCGCGACAATGTTGACGGCATAGCTCAGCAGTAACGCCTGATTGCGCACCAGCCATGAACCGGCGTTATTTATGCTATCGACAACGTTCAAATCTTCCATTCAACTTTCCTTATGGATACCCGGACGGGGAAAAAATAACCAAACCTGATAATTACAAACAGGTTAAGGGTAAACAATAAGAGTGCGTTTTGCCAAATTGATCACATTTATTTAGCAACATTTCATGTTGTTCAGATAATAAAAAAGCCCGCATTTCTGCGGGCTTCCGGGTAAGCAACAAACCTTTCTTACAGAACGTCGATCGCGTTCAGCTCTTTAAATGCCTGCTCCAGACGGGTCACCATGGACGTCTGTGCAGCGCGCAGCCATACGCGCGGATCGTAGTATTTCTTGTTCGGCTGGTCTTCGCCTTTCGGGTTGCCCAGCTGGCCCTGCAGGTAAGCTTCGTTAGTTTTGTAGTACTGCAGGATACCGTCCCAGGTTGCCCATTGGGTATCGGTATCGATGTTCATTTTGATCACGCCGTAGCTTACGGAGTCTTTGATTTCCTGAGCGGAAGAACCGGAACCACCGTGGAATACGAAGTTCAGGCTGTTGTGCGGCAGGTTGTGTTTCTTAGAAACGTATTCCTGAGAGTCGCGCAGGATAGTCGGGGTCAGTACCACGTTGCCCGGCTTGTAAACGCCGTGTACGTTACCGAAGGAAGCGGCGATGGTGAAACGCGGGCTGATTTTGCTCAGCTCGGTGTACGCGTAATCAACGTCTTCCGGCTGGGTGTACAGAGCAGAAGCGTCCATGTGGCTGTTGTCCACGCCGTCTTCTTCGCCGCCGGTGCAGCCCAGTTCGATTTCCAGAGTCATGTCCATTTTGGCCATACGCGCCAGGTACTTAGAACAGATCTCGATGTTTTCGTGCAGGGACTCTTCAGACAGGTCGATCATGTGAGAAGAGAACAGCGGTTTGCCGGTTGCGGCGAAGTGTTTTTCACCCGCGTCGAGCAGACCGTCGATCCACGGCAGCAGTTTCTTAGCGCAGTGGTCAGTGTGCAGGATAACCGGAACACCGTAGTGCTCAGCCATCTGATGCACGTGATGCGCGCCAGAGATAGCGCCCAGGATGGCTGCGCCCTGAGGAACGTCAGTTTTCACGCCTTTGCCCGCGATGAACGCAGCGCCGCCGTTAGAGAACTGAACGATAACCGGAGAACGAACTTTTGCAGCTGCTTCCAGAACGGCGTTGATGGAATCAGTACCCACGCAGTTTACCGCTGGCAGAGCAAAGTTGTTTTCTTTAGCTACCTGGAACACTTTCTGAACGTCGTCGCCAGTTATGACGCCCGGTTTTACGAAATCAAAAATTTTAGACATGTTACGTAGTCCTGTATCTGTATCTTCGACCGTTGAAGAAGGTTCGCGAGCTTTTACGCGCGCTGAAAAACAGGCGGGTCTCCCCGCCTGAACTGAATTACTGCTTAGCGCGCTCTTCGAGCATGGCTACTGCCGGCAGAACTTTACCTTCCACGAATTCGAGGAATGCGCCGCCGCCGGTGGAGATGTAGGAGATTTTGTCAGCAATACCGAACAGGTCGATTGCCGCCAGGGTGTCGCCGCCGCCTGCGATGGAGAACGCTTCGCTGTCTGCGATGGCGTTAGCCACGATTTCAGTACCTTTGCGGAAGTTCGGGAATTCGAACACGCCGACCGGGCCGTTCCACAGGATGGTTTTCGCGTTTTTCAGGATTTCAGCCAGTTTCTCTGCGGAAGCATCGCCCAGGTCCAGAATCTGCTCGTCATCTTTGATGTCGTTAACAGATTTCAGGGTAGCGGTTGCGGTTTCAGAGAACTCGGTTGCCACGCGAACGTCAGTCGGAACCGGGATATCGCAGGTTGTCAGCAGGCGTTTCGCTTCGTCAACCAGATCGGCTTCGTACAGGGACTTACCGACGTTGTGGCCCTGAGCGGCAACGAAGGTGTTGGCGATGCCGCCGCCGACGATCAGCTGGTCAGCGATTTTAGACAGGGAGTCCAGAACGGTCAGTTTGGTAGAAACTTTAGAACCACCCACGATAGCGACCATCGGACGAGCCGGTTCTTTCAGCGCTTTACCCAGGGCGTCCAGCTCAGCGGCCAGCAGCGGGCCTGCGCAAGCGACGTCAGCGAATTTGCCGATACCGTGAGTAGAAGCCTGCGCGCGGTGAGCGGTACCGAACGCGTCCATGACGAATACATCGCACAGCGCAGCGTATTTTTTCGACAGCGCTTCGTCGTCTTTCTTCTCGCCTTTGTTAAAGCGAACGTTTTCCAGAACCACCAGCTCACCGGCAGCGACTTCAACGCCGTCCAGGTAATCTTTAACCAGACGTACCGGGTTAGACAGTTTGTCTTTCAGATAGTTAACAACCGGCAGCAGAGAGAATTCTTCGTTGTACTCGCCTTCGGTAGGACGACCCAGGTGGGAAGTGACCATCACTTTCGCACCCTGTTTCAGGGCCAGTTCGATGGTCGGCAGAGAAGCACGGATACGCGCGTCGCTGGTTACTTTCCCTTCTTTAACCGGTACGTTCAGATCCGCACGGATAAAAACGCGTTTACCAGCCAGATCCAGATCGGTCATCTTAATTACAGACATGGTGAATCCTCTCGTTGATTCTTGATAAAGTTTTGCAGGCGCCTGAGCGCCTTACCTGAAACCTTGTGCGGCCATCGCTAACGTAGTGTCGAGCATCCGGTTAGCAAAGCCCCATTCGTTATCGCACCAGACCAGCGTTTTGATCAAATGCGCGCCACTTACCCGCGTTTGTGTGCCATCGACGATGGCGCTATGGGGATCGTGGTTGAAATCTATCGAGACTAACGGCAATTCCGTATAGTCAACTATACCATGAAATGCACCCAGTGCTGCTTTTTGCAGCAACTGGTTGACTTCACTTGCTTTTACCGGTTTTTTCACCGTTACGCTAAGGTCGATCGCCGTCACATTAATCGTCGGTACACGAACCGCGATCGCTTCAAAGCGATCGTTAAACTGAGGGAAAAAACGCGTGATCCCCGCAGCAAGCTTAGTATCAACCGGGATGATTGATTGGCTGGCCGCTCGCGTCCTGCGTAAATCCGGATGCCAGGAATCAATGACCTGCTGATCGTTCATTGATGAGTGGATCGTGGTTACCGTTCCTGACTCTATGCCGTAGGCATCATCTAACAGCTTAATGACCGGAATAATGCAGTTGGTGGTGCAGGAGGCGTTGGAGACGATACGGTGCTCGGTTCTGAGCTCAGCATGGTTTACGCCAAAAACGATCGTCGCGTCGAGGTCGTTGCCGCCAGGGTGTGAAAAAAGCACTTTTCTGGCGCCGGCCTGAAGATGGGCTTCGCCATGCTCGCGGCTGCCGTAAACGCCGGTACAGTCAAGCACCACATCAACCGCCAGTTCCCGCCAGGGCAACGCCTCAAGGGAAGATTCATGCAGAAGACGAATGGCATCGTCGCCAACAAACAGCTGCTCTCTCTCCTGACGTACATCCCAGGCAAAGCGCCCATGGCTGGTGTCATATTTCAATAAATGCGCGATGCCGGCAGCATCCGCCAGTTCATTGATTGCCACCACGGTAATTTCCGCACGACGCCCGGATTCATACAAAGCACGAACCACGTTACGCCCGATGCGACCGAAGCCATTAATCGCAATGCGTATGGTCATAGGTCTCCTGCAAGGCTATCCATGATATGAGGTGGCTGACAGAGTAATGCAGCAACGCTCTAAGGGAAACCTTACCTGTCGCAAACTGCGACTGATTGATTAATTGTCGAACATTTAGACGACTGAAACGCTTCAGCTAGAATAAGCCAAACAAGGAATAAAAGGAATGATTGTCCAGCCGGAGAAACCATTTATCTGACTTACATCACACTTTTACCCTCTCTGCCGCGGAATTTATTCCCTATTCCACAATGACGAATAAGCGTAGCAAAATCTTTTCGTTGCCGGGCGGCAAACACTGATTTATATCAGAAACTATACCGTACAGCGGCGATATGATGACCGTTACGTCCGAGTCTCGGAGTCCCTCGAAAAAATGACAATCCCCCACTTGCAGCCCTCTGCGGCTCGTTACTATGCGCTTCGCTTACTTCCGGGCGATGAGGTTTTTTCACGCCTGCGCGCCTTCATACAAGAGCAACAGATTCAGGCCGCCTGGATAGCCGGCTGTACCGGCAGCTTAAGCGATGCGGCATTACGTTTTGCCGGCCAGGATGAGACAACTTTATTGACCGGAACCTATGAGGTTATCTCCCTGAACGGCACGCTGGAATGGCAAGGTGAACATCTCCATTTAGCGATATCCGATCCGCAAGGCGCCATGCTCGGCGGCCATATGATGCCCGGCTGTACCGTCCGCACCACCCTTGAGCTGGTGATAGGCGAACTGACCTCCCTGGCGTTTAGCCGTCAGCCGTGCGCGGTTTCCGGCTATGACGAACTGGTCATTTCATCCCGATAACTTTTCCCCTTAAAGAGGTTTCTATGGCTCGTCGCCAATTTACCAGCCAGTCCCTGGTGCTGATTGCGATCGCCGTCGCCATCAATATGATCGGCGGACAGCTCATCAGTCTGTTAAAGCTTCCCATCTTTCTCGATTCGATCGGCACCTTAATCAGCGCGGTTTTACTCGGCCCGGTCATTGGCATGTTGACCGGGTTACTGACCAACCTCCTGTGGGGGCTGCTGACCGATCCGATTGCCGCCGCCTTTGCGCCGGTGGCGATGGTGATTGGTCTGGTCGCCGGATGGCTGGCGCGCGCGGGATGGTTCCGCACCTTACCGAAGGTGGTCATTAGCGGCGTTGTCATTACCCTCGCCGTGACCGCGGTCGCCGTACCGCTGCGTACGGCGCTGTTCGGCGGCGTGACGGGCAGCGGCGCGGATCTGTTTGTCGCCTGGATCCATTCGGCAGGTCAGAATCTGCTGGAATCGGTGGCGATTACCGTCTTAGGCGCTAATCTGGTGGATAAAATCCTTACCGCGATTATCGTCTGGATCCTGCTGCGCCAGCTGCCGCTGCGCACGCTGCGTCAGTTTCCTGCGATGTCTGCCGTACGCTAATGCACCCTTTTACGTCATTAACTCTCTGGGCGCTGGCGGCGGCGACTACGCTGCTGCTGCCCGCAGAGACGGCGCTGCCGATTTATAGCGCAGCGGCGTTTCTCAGCTTGCTGCTGTTCAGGGCGACGCGGCGACGGGCAAAATACGTCGCCTGGCTCCTCTTCTCGCTGGGCATTGGCCTGTGGCTGGTCCACGGCGGCTGGTTTACCCAGTGGCTGAGCGGCCACCCTCGCGACCCGCAGCGCTGGGCCAGCGCCATCACGCTGTGGCTGAGAATTCTGGCGATTGTTTCAACGTCACAGCTGTGGATGGAGTACGTACCGGTACAACGCTTTATTCGCGCCCTGTTTGCTTCACGCCTGCCGCCGGGCGTCGCTTATCTGTTCGCTGGCCCGCTGCTGGTTGTCGAACAGCTAAAGCGCCAGCTGACGATTATCCACGAGGCCCAACGCGCCCGCGGCGTACCGCTGGACGAGAACGGCTATCAGCGGCTGCGCGCTATGCCTGCGCTCATTATCCCTCTGACCCACAACGCGCTTAACGATCTGGCGATACGCGGAGCGGCGCTGGATATGCGGGCATTTCGTTTACATCGTCGGCGCACCACGCTTTGGGCGCCGAAAGACAGCGCCTTACAACGTCTGGCGCGTTACGGCATGCTGCTGGCGATGGTCGCTGAAGCTGGAGCCTGGCTATGGTTACGTTAGAACAATTCCGCTATCACCCGACCCAGGCGGCGCGATCTGCGGCATGCTTTGATTTTCATTATTCGCAGCCCGGCATTGTGGCGATTTTTGGCGATAGCGGCAGCGGGAAAAGCACTCTGGCGCAGATTATGGCGGGCTGGTATCCGGATTTTCTGCCCGGCGATATCGAAGGTAAAGGCACCCTGCTTGGTATCCCCATCGGGCAGCAATCGCTGGTCGAACGGGCGCAGACCATCCAGCTGGTCCAGCAATCACCCTATCTCCAGCTTTCCGGCTGTACCTTCAGCGTCGAAGAAGAGGTCGCTTTTGGCCCTGAAAATCTCTGCCTCAGCGAAGAGGAGATTATGCGCCGTATTGACGAAGCGCTGACGCTGACGGCGTGCCAGGCGTTACGACATCGCCACCCCTCCACCCTATCCGGGGGAGAAACCCAGCGCGTGGCGATCGCCTGCGCGCTGGCTATGCGGCCAACGCTACTGATCCTTGACGAAGCCTTTAGCCGCCTGACGGCGCAGGCAAGCGCTATGCTTCTGGAGCGCCTGGGGCACTGGGCGCTGGCGCAGCGTTCGTTGATTATCCTTTTTGAACGCCCCCCTTCGCCTTTTCTTGCCTGGTGTCAGCAGGGATGGCGACTGCACGATGGAGCGCTTTCCCCGCTATGCTAACATTGAATCAGGTGACCTGGCGCTGGCCCGGCGCGACGGCTGACTGTTTGCAAAATATCTCGCTGGCGCTCGGCCAGGGGGAATGGCTGGCGCTCACCGGCGATAACGGCGCGGGAAAATCCACCCTGCTGCGGGTGATGGCCGGACTGCTACCCGCCACGTCCGGTACCGTCAATTTGCTGGATAAGCCGATTGCGCAATACAAAAACCGTCAACGCGCCAATATCATCGGCGTGCTGTTTCAGGAGGCCGAAAACCAGCTCTTCCACAGCAAAGTCGCGGAAGAGGTCGCCTTTGGGCTGCGGCTCCAGAAATTGCCTCCTGCGGAGGTTGCGCAACGCACCGCGGCGGCGCTGAAATTATGCCGGCTGGAGAGCGTAGCCGACGCGCATCCGCTGGATTTACATACCGCCCAACGCAGGATGGTCGCCGTCGCCTCTCTGGAAGCCATGGCGCCAGAAATACTGCTGCTTGACGAACCCAGCCGCGATTTTGACCAGCACTGGCTGGCAATATTTGAAGCGTGGCTGGCGGTTTGCCGCAAAAGAGGGACCAGCGTAGTGGCCATCAGCCACGATGAGGCGTTTACACGGCGGCACTTTTCCCGCCGGGTGCTTCTGGAAAAAGGCAGAGTGCTGAGGATGGTCTGAAAAAGAAACGGGCCGCCAGAGCGACCCGTTTTTTACGGTGGCAGCCAGAGTTTTTACCCGGAGGCGGTGCTGCGCACCTTCCCGGGCTACCCGACCGCGCTGGCCCGTAGCCCGGAGGCGGTAAAAGAACTACAGCAGCGCTTTCGCTTTCGCGACCACGTTATCCACGGTGAAGCCAAACTCTTCAAACAGCTGCTCCGCCGGCGCAGACTCACCGAAGGTGGTCATGCCAACGATCGCGCCGTTCAGGCCCACGTATTTGAACCAGTAGTCGGCGATACCCGCTTCGATGGCCACGCGCGCAGAGACGGCTTTCGGCAGCACGGCTTCACGGTAAGCGGCATCCTGCTTGTCGAACGCGTCGGTGGACGGCATGGAAACCACGCGCGCCTTCACGCCTTCGGCAGTCAGTTTTTCGTAAGCGGCAACCGCCAGCTCCACTTCAGAACCGGTGGCGATGAAGATCAGCTCCGGCTGTCCCGCGCAGTCTTTCAGCACGTAGCCGCCGCGGGCGACGTTCGCCAGCTGCTCTTCGGTACGCTCCTGCTGCGCCAGGTTCTGACGGGAGAGGATCAGCGCGGTCGGGCCGTCCTGACGCTCTACGCCGTATTTCCACGCGATGGCGGATTCCACCTGGTCGCACGGACGCCATGTGGACATGTTCGGCGTGACGCGCAGGGAAGCCACCTGCTCAACCGGCTGGTGCGTCGGGCCGTCTTCGCCCAGACCGATGGAGTCGTGGGTGTAGACCATCACCTGACGCTGTTTCATCAGCGCCGCCATACGTACCGCGTTACGCGCGTACTCGACGAACATCAGGAAGGTGGAGGTGTACGGCAGGAAACCACCGTGCAGGGCGATGCCGTTGGCAATCGCGGTCATACCGAATTCACGTACGCCGTAGTGGATATAGTTACCGGCAGTGTCTTCGTTGATGGCCTTAGAGCCGGACCACAGGGTCAGGTTACTTGGCGCCAGGTCAGCAGAGCCGCCGAGGAACTCAGGCAGCAGCGGGCCGAAAGCTTCAATGGCGTTCTGGGATGCTTTACGGCTGGCGATTTTCGCCGGGTTAGCCTGCAGATTCGCGATGAATTCGTTCGCTTTCGCGTCGAAATCAGCCGGCATCTCGCCTTTCATACGGCGGGTAAACTCGGCAGCTTCCTGCGGGAAGGCTTTGGCGTAGGCGGCGAATTTCTCGTTCCACGCGGACTCTTTCGCCTGGCCTGCTTCTTTGGCATCCCACTGGGCATAGATTTCAGACGGGATTTCAAACGCCGGGTGTTTCCAGCCGAGCGCTTCGCGGGTCAGCGCGATTTCCGCGTCGCCCAGCGGCGCGCCGTGGGAGTCGTGGGTACCGGCTTTGTTCGGCGAACCGAAACCGATGATGGTTTTGCACATCAGCAGGGACGGTTTGTCGGTGACCGCACGCGCTTCTTCTACCGCGCGTTTAATCGAGTCAGCATCGTGACCGTCAACGCCGCGCACCACGTGCCAGCCGTAGGCTTCAAAACGCTTCGCGGTGTCATCGGTGAACCAGCCTTCCACGTGACCGTCGATAGAGATGCCGTTGTCGTCATAGAACGCCACCAGCTTGCCCAGTTTCAGGGTACCGGCCAGGGAGCATACCTCGTGAGAGATACCTTCCATCATGCAGCCGTCGCCCATAAACGCGTAGGTGAAGTGGTCAACAATGTCGTGGCCCGGGCGGTTGAACTGCGCCGCCAGAGTTTTCTCCGCGATGGCCATACCAACCGCATTCGCAATACCCTGCCCCAGCGGACCGGTGGTGGTTTCCACGCCCGCGGTGTAGCCGACTTCCGGGTGACCCGGGGTTTTAGAGTGCAGCTGACGGAAGTTCTTCAGCTCTTCAATCGGCAGATCATAACCGGTGAGGTGCAGCAGGCTGTAAATCAGCATGGAACCGTGGCCGTTGGACAGGACAAAACGGTCGCGGTCGGCCCAGGACGGGTTCTGCGGGTTATGATTCAGGAAATCACGCCACAGGACTTCGGCAATGTCAGCCATACCCATCGGGGCACCCGGGTGACCGGATTTGGCTTTCTGTACTGCGTCCATGCTCAGCGCACGAATAGCGTTAGCAAGCTCTTTACGTGAGGACATTTTGACTCCAGATCGGATAATGAAGGCCATGCCCGCAACGACTTGACGACAGCGCGTTTTGGGCTACGCCGGAAAAAAGTGTGAACAATGTAACCTAAGCGGCAAAGCATGTACATGGAGCATCCTTTTGCCGTTTAAGAAATCTCTGGAACACGTTGTGCTACGGCGTAATCCTCTCGCCCGCATTCTCATATAGTATTTATAATTTGCACAGGATACGGCAGGCAGCCATCGCCGTTTTTTCGGATAAATAACCATAAGATTGTGGAAGATAAAAAAATGAAAATTCGCTCAGCTCTTCTTGCCCTTGGGATCGCAGCCACGCTTACCGGATGCCAGAACATGGATTCCAACGGCCTGCTTAGCTCCGGCGCGGAGGCTTTCCAGGCTTATTCGCTCAGCGACGAGCAGGTGAAAACCTTAAGCGACAAAGCCTGTCAGGAGATGGATGCGAAAGCGACTATCGCGCCTGCCAGCAGTGAATACAGCAAACGCCTGAGTAAAATCGCCGCCGCGCTGGGGGATAACATTAACGGTCAGCCGGTGAACTACAAGGTGTATCAAACTAAAGACGTTAACGCCTTCGCCATGGCTAACGGCTGCATCCGCGTTTACAGCGGACTGATGGATTTGATGAATGATAATGAAGTCGAAGCGGTTATCGGCCACGAAATGGGCCACGTCGCGCTGGGCCACGTGAAGAAAGGGATGCAGGTAGCGCTGGGCACCAACGCGGTACGCGCGGCGGCGGCCTCCGCGGGCGGCATCGTCGGCAGCCTGTCGCAGTCGCAGCTGGGCGATCTGGGCGAGAAGCTGGTGAACTCGCAGTTCTCCCAGCGTCAGGAATCGGAAGCGGACGACTACTCGTACGATCTGCTGCGCAAGCGCGGCATTAATCCGGCAGGACTTGCCACCAGCTTCGAGAAACTGGCGCAGCTGGAAGCCGGACGCCAAAGCTCCATGTTTGATGACCACCCGGCATCGGAAGCCCGCGCTCAGCATATCCGCGATCGCATGAAGGCCGACGGGATTAAGTAAGCCCCGGCTCCCCAAGTGGCATAACAAACAGAATTGGGGGAGCTTATCGGTATGCCGGGTAGCGGCTCACACCTTACCCGGCAACACAATCTGCACTTATTCTTAGGCCGGTGCAAGCACTGCGCCTCCAGGTCGTTCGAGGAAAACGCACGCTGTGAGCGACCTAATTACTCGCCTTTTTTCGCCGCCTGAATGTAGAGCATTTCCAGCGCCAGCGTCGCCGCCGCCAGGGCGGTGATTTCTGACTGGTCGTAGGCCGGCGCGACTTCCACCACGTCCATGCCGACGATGTTCAGATCCTTCAGGCCGCGCACCAGCTTGATCGCACGATCGGAAGTCAGCCCGCCGATCACCGGCGTACCGGTACCCGGGGCAAACGCCGGATCCAGGCAGTCGATATCAAAGGTCAGGTACACCGGCATATCGCCGACGATCTGTTTCACCTGCGCAATCACATCGTCAACGCTGCGATCGTTGACCTGGCCCGCATCCAGCACCGTGAAGCCGTTGTCTTTATCAAACTCGGTACGGATACCGATCTGCACCGAATGATTCGGATCGATCAGGCCTTCGTTCGGCGCGGTGTAGAACATGGTGCCGTGGTCAAATTCGCAGCCATTGGCGTAGGTATCGGTATGGGCGTCGAAATGCACCAGCGCCATTTTGCCAAAGTGCTTCGCGTGAGCGCGCAGCAGCGGCAGCGTCACAAAGTGGTCGCCGCCAAAAGAGAGCATGCGTTTTCCTGCCGCCAGCAGTTTTTCCGCGTGGGCCTGCAGCTTTTCACTCATTTCACGCGCGTCGCCAAAGGCGTAAACCAGATCGCCGCAGTCCACGACGTTCAGGCGCTCGCGCATGTCAAAATTCCACGGGAAGCGGTTGTGCTCCCACGCAAGGTTCGTCGACACCTGGCGGATCGCCGCCGGGCCATGACGGCCGCCCGCGCGTCCGGAGGTCGCCATATCAAACGGTACGCCGGTGATGACCCAGTCCGCATCGCTGTCGTACGGCATGAAATTCATCGGTAGACGCAGAAAACCAAATGCGTTGGATACCAGGGAGTTATCGTATTGATGACCTAAGGTGCTCATGGGTATGACCTCTTTTACAGTCGTTGTATTGAAATACAAATATAAAAAAACCCTTCCGCGTCGTTAGGCCCGACGAGGAAGGGTTTGAATGAGTTTACTGCTTAGTTGGCCGAATTATCGCCGTAAATGTCTACGCGTTCAAGTGAGTCTGGCAAGTGGTGAACCAGGCCTCTCCCTCCCTCTTCCCTCTCCGCTACGGAGAGGGCATAGATCACTCGTCTTCCAGATAAGTGTAGCCGTATAAACCGGCCTCGAACTCTTCAAGGAACTGCTGCTGCAGGTCAGCGTCGAGATCGGTCTTTTTCACCTGATCGCGGAACTGGGTCAACAGCGTGTTCGGATCGAGCTGCACGTACTGCAGCATATCCGCGACGGTATCCCCTTCATCAGACAGCTCCACTTCGACGCTGCCGTCAGGGAAGACAAACACGTCGACGGCTTCCGTATCGCCGAACAGGTTGTGCATATTGCCGAGGATCTCCTGGTAGGCGCCTACCATAAAGAAGCCCAGCATCGGCGGGTTATCCGGATCGTATTCCGGCATCGGCATGGTGGACGCAATACCGTCGCCATCCACATAGTGGTCAATCGCGCCGTCGGAGTCGCAGGTGATATCCAGCAGCACCGCGCGGCGTTCCGGCACCATATTCAGCCCTTCCAGCGGCATCACCGGGAATAGCTGATCGATACCCCAGGCGTCCGGCATCGACTGGAACAGGGAGAAGTTGACGTAGATCTTATCCGCCATACGCTCCTGCAGTTCGTCGATAATTGGGCGATGCGCGCGGTTGCTGGGATCGAGCTGTTTCTGCACTTCATGGCACATATTGAGATACAGCTGCTCGGCCCAGGCGCGCTCCTGAAGATTAAAGGTGCCGGAGGAGTAGCCGATATGAATATCGTGCAGATCCATCTGGCTGTCGTGCAGCCATTCGCGCAGCGAGCGGCGATTGCCGGTTTCCTGCATCTCCTGCCAGGTTTCCCACATGCTTTGCAGAGGACGCGCGGCGTCTTCCGCGGGCGGGGTCGCCTCGGTATATTCGTTACGCTCAACGCCGATAATATTCGATACCAGCACGGTGTGGTGCGCCGTGACCGCGCGGCCGGATTCGGTGATCACCGTCGGGTGCGGCAGGCCATTCTCTTCACAGGCATCGCCAATCGCCCAGATGATGTTGTTGGCGTATTCGTTCAGGCCATAGTTCACCGAGCAGTCGGACTGCGAACGGGTCCCTTCATAGTCGACGCCGAGACCGCCGCCAACGTCGAAGCACTGAATATTCACGCCCAGCTTGTGCAGCTCAACGTAGAAACGCGACGATTCACGCACGCCGGTGGCGATATCGCGAATATTGGCCATCTGCGAGCCAAGGTGGAAGTGCAGCAACTGCAGGCTGTCCAGATGCCCGGCTGAGCGCAGAATTTCAACCAGCTGCAGAACCTGGGTCGCCGCGAGGCCAAATTTGGATTTTTCGCCGCCGGAGGACTGCCACTTACCGGAGCCCTGCGAAGCCAGACGCGCGCGCACGCCGAGACGCGGCACCACGTTCAGCCGCTCGGCCTCTTCCAGCACGATGGCGATTTCGGACATTTTCTCGATGACCAGATAGACCTTGTGGCCCATCTTTTCGCCCACCAGCGCCAGGCGGATATATTCACGGTCTTTATAACCGTTACAGACAATCACGCTGCGGGTCATACCGGCGTGCGCCAGTACTGCCATCAGCTCGGCCTTCGAGCCGGCTTCCAGGCCCAGCGGCTCGCCGGAGTGGATCAGCGATTCAATCACGCGGCGATGCTGGTTAACCTTGATCGGATAAACCAGGAAGTAGTCACCGTTATAGCCATAAGATTCGCGCGCGCGTTTAAAGGCGGCGTTAATCGAACGCAGGCGGTGCTGCAAAATCTGCGGGAAGCAGAACAGCGCAGGCAGGCGCTGCCCCTGAGCTTCACGCGCTTTCACCAGCTCGGCAAGGTCAACGCGCGCTTCCGGGACGTCAGGATCCGGGCAGACGCTAATATGGCCCAGTTCGTTAACGTCGTAGTAGTTATTACCCCACCAGGCAATATTGTAAGTACGTAGCATCTTGCTGGCTTCCTGGGAGCTCATCGCAACCTCCTGCATGGAACGTAGTACACCGTGATCGCCTGCTGACGAAGGCGAAGATAAAGACATGTCGTCAGACATAGCGAACCTCAAATTTTAGTAACAAGTGTAAAACAGTTGACTACTATCGCAATCCGAAGAAGCGATAACAACCCATAAACAGTCCGAAATCCCAGTAGATAGTGCTGGTCTTGCGGCTGAGCGACCGGTTTCTTATTCATATCATCGTAAAACACGTACCCGAACGGAGTATGACAGTCCGGAGAAACCACGAGAAAACCCTTGCTATCGCAAGAGCGCCCTTGTTCAGTTTTCCAGCAGCCTGCCGGCCCGGGAATCCTGAGAAGCGCCGAGATGGGTAGAACATCGGCTGGTTTGCATGAGAGAGATGCGGATTGAGGAGTAGTGACGCGCGACGGAACGACGCGACGAATCAGGCGAAAAACGTGGGTTCATTATCTGGTATCACCTCCACACTGCCCCGAGTCGGGCCAGCGACAAGCCAAAGCTATAGGTTCCGGACAGCCAGCGAAAACGCCGCTGCGGGACTCTGTCAATAGAGACTGCTTAACCCGGCTGGAAGTGGCGTCACGAGGTGAGTGCTCGTGCGCTGTTTTAATGAGCCGCGCGCGGCGTTTTATACCGAGAAGCGGGGTAAAAAGCAAAATAAAAATATGCGCGTTGCCGGGTATTGTCAGGAAAAATTGCCACTGCCCTTTTTCTATAAATGCGACGAATATCAAAAAAGGCTGGAAATGGGGTCAAGAACTGCCCTAAAATAGCCGTCCAGAAGTTAATCCATCTATACTGATTAACACTCAGACTGCTCGTGTCACTACCTGCAAGCTTTGGTAGAGTCATCCGTCAAAGCCATTCTACACAACAGTATGAGCTACCCGAATCGTCCACAGGTGAAATAAAACATGGCAAAACACCTCTTTACGTCAGAGTCCGTATCAGAAGGGCATCCCGACAAAATTGCTGACCAAATCTCCGACGCCGTGCTGGATGCGATCCTCGAACAGGATCCGAAAGCGCGCGTAGCATGTGAAACCTACGTCAAAACCGGTATGGTTCTGGTCGGTGGTGAAATCACCACCAGCGCATGGGTTGATATCGAAGAGATCACCCGCAACACGGTCCGTGAAATTGGCTACGTGCATTCCGATATGGGCTTTGACGCCAACTCCTGCGCGGTGCTGAGCGCCATCGGTAAACAGTCTCCGGACATCAACCAGGGCGTTGACCGTGCCGATCCGCTGGAACAGGGCGCGGGCGACCAGGGCCTGATGTTTGGCTACGCCACTAACGAAACCGACGTGCTGATGCCGGCGCCGATCACCTATGCGCACCGTCTGGTGCAGCGTCAGGCTGAAGTGCGTAAAAACGGCACCCTGCCGTGGCTGCGCCCGGATGCGAAAAGCCAGGTCACCTTCCAGTACGACGACGGCAAAGTTGTCGGTATTGATGCGGTCGTTCTCTCCACACAGCACGCCGAAAGCATCGATCAGAAATCGCTGCAGGAAGCGGTGATGGAAGAGATCATCAAACCGGTTCTGCCGACCGAGTGGCTGAACAGCGCAACCAAATTCTTTATCAACCCAACCGGCCGTTTTGTTATCGGCGGCCCCATGGGCGACTGCGGCCTGACCGGGCGTAAAATCATCGTTGATACCTACGGCGGCATGGCTCGTCACGGCGGCGGCGCGTTCTCCGGTAAAGATCCGTCTAAAGTGGACCGTTCTGCGGCCTACGCGGCGCGCTATGTGGCGAAAAACATCGTTGCCGCCGGCCTGGCCGATCGTTGCGAAATCCAGGTTTCCTACGCCATCGGCGTGGCGGAGCCAACTTCAATCATGGTTGAAACCTTCGGTACCGAAAAAGTGCCTTCTGAGCAGCTGACCCTGCTGGTGCGCGAGTTCTTTGACCTGCGTCCGTATGGCCTGATTCAGATGCTGGATCTGCTGCACCCGATCTACAAAGAGACGGCGGCATACGGCCACTTTGGCCGCGAGCATTTCCCGTGGGAAAAAACCGACAAAGCGGCCCAGCTGCGCGAAGCGTCCGGTCTGAAATAAGACGCCGCTCTCCTCGCTTTCAAGGCCAGCCTCGCGCTGGCCTTTTTATTTTACGCCCCTCAGCCGCCCGGCATACCGCCTGCAACTCCCTTTTATGGAAGCGATTACATCATATGCAGAGCAAACCTTTTCCGTTATTGCATGCAAAATGTAATAAGACTTCACTTTGTTACACAATATTTCAGTAAAGTCCGATTAGCGCTTTTAATTTCTTGAGCTAAACTTAATTAATATACTGATTTAAATGCGTTTATAGTCATTACGTTTCTTTACTCTAGTGTAACCGATTACACGGCCGTGATTACTATCACATTTTTTTACGACGTATTTACCTACCCTACGCATCGACAAGATCAATAACTCAACCGGAGGGCGTTATGCCTGACAACAAAAAACAAGGGCGTTCCAACAAGACGATGACGTTCTTTGTCTGTTTCCTTGCCGCACTGGCTGGCCTGCTGTTCGGCCTTGATATCGGTGTTATTGCGGGTGCCTTACCCTTTATTGCCAACGAGTTCCAGATAAGCGCCCACACTCAGGAGTGGGTGGTCAGCTCTATGATGTTCGGCGCCGCCGTCGGCGCGGTGGGCAGCGGCTGGCTCTCCTTCAAACTCGGGCGTAAAAAAAGCCTGATGATTGGCGCCATCCTGTTCGTTGCCGGCTCGCTGTTCTCCGCCGCCGCACCGAACGTGGAAGTGCTGCTGCTCTCCCGCGTGCTGCTCGGCCTGGCCGTGGGCGTCGCCTCCTACACCGCCCCGCTGTATCTGTCTGAAATCGCCCCGGAAAAAATCCGCGGCAGCATGATTTCGATGTATCAGCTGATGATTACCATTGGTATTCTCGGCGCCTATCTTTCCGATACGGCATTCAGCTACAGCGGCGCCTGGCGCTGGATGCTCGGGGTGATTATTATCCCGGCGGTGCTGTTGCTGATTGGCGTGGTTTTCCTGCCTGACAGCCCGCGCTGGTTTGCCGCTAAGCGCCGCTTTGTCGACGCCGAACGCGTCCTGCTGCGCCTGCGCGACACCAGCGCTGAAGCGAAACGCGAGCTGGATGAGATCCGCGAAAGCCTGAAGGTAAAACAGTCCGGCTGGTCGCTGTTTAAAGAAAACAGCAACTTCCGCCGTGCGGTATTCCTCGGCGTCCTGCTGCAGGTGATGCAACAGTTCACCGGTATGAACGTCATCATGTACTACGCGCCGAAGATTTTTGAACTGGCGGGCTATACCAACACCACCGAACAGATGTGGGGAACCGTCATCGTGGGGCTGACCAACGTTCTGGCGACCTTTATCGCCATCGGACTGGTTGACCGCTGGGGCCGTAAGCCGACGCTGATCCTCGGCTTTATCGTTATGGCGCTCGGCATGGGCGTACTGGGCAGCATGATGCATATCGGCATCCACTCCGCCACGGCGCAGTACTTTGCCGTCCTGATGCTGCTGATGTTTATCGTTGGCTTTGCGATGAGCGCCGGCCCGCTGATTTGGGTGCTGTGCTCCGAAATCCAGCCGCTGAAAGGGCGTGATTTCGGTATCACCTGCTCAACGGCCACCAACTGGATTGCCAACATGATCGTCGGCGCGACCTTCCTGACCATGCTGAACTCGCTGGGCAGCGCCAACACCTTCTGGGTCTATGGCGGCCTGAACATCCTGTTCATCTTCCTGACCCTGTGGCTGATCCCGGAAACCAAAAACGTTTCGCTGGAACATATCGAACGTAACCTGATGAAAGGCCGTAAGCTGCGCGAAATCGGCGCGCGCGACTAGACTAACCCGCTTCCTCCCTCCCGGGAGGAAGCTTCTTCTTGCTCTCCTCATCCCGCCGCACTATCCTCTGGCGCTATGAAAACACCCCGAATTCCCATTGCCCTTCAACAGGCCGTTATGCGCAGCCTGCGGGAAAATCTTGCCAAAGCGAACCTCAAGCTGGGACGACATTATCCTGAACCGGTGCTGGTTTATCAGCAGCGGGGAACCTCCGCCGGTACCGCCTGGCTGGAGAAAAATGAAATCCGCCTTAACCCGGTGCTACTGCTGGAAAACCAGCAGGCGTTTATTGATGAAGTCGTGCCGCACGAGCTGGCCCACCTGCTGGTGTGGAAGCACTTTGGCCGCGTGGCGCCGCACGGCAAAGAGTGGAAATGGATGATGGAAAGCGTGCTGGGCGTTCCGGCTCTGCGCACCCATCGTTTCGAACTCGATTCAGTGCGTAAAAATACCTTCCCCTACCGCTGCCAGTGCCAGCAGCACCAGCTTACCGTCCGCCGCCATAATCGCGTGATGCGCGGGGAGGCCACCTATCGCTGCGTGCGCTGCGGAGATGTTCTGGTGGCGGAAAAGTAATCTCCGGAAATAACTGGAAATTTTCTGATCTGACTGATTGCGTCTGGCAATCACATTCGATACGTTGCGGGCTCGTTTTGACACGGAGTTAACGATGTCCCGTATTCATATTTTTGCTGCCGCGTTTCTCAGCGCGGCGGTATGCGCCCCGCTTGCAGCGGAAGGAATCAACAGTTTTTCTCAGGCCAAGACCGCTGGGGTCAAGGTCAATGCCGACGCCCCCGGCGATTTCTACTGCGGCTGTAAAATCAACTGGCAGGGAAAAAAGGGGGTTATCGACCTGGAATCTTGTGGCTATAAAGTGCGTAAAAATGAAAATCGCGCCAGCCGGGTCGAGTGGGAGCATGTGGTTCCCGCGTGGCAGTTTGGCCATCAGCGTCAGTGCTGGCAGGACGGCGGGCGCAAAAACTGCGCTAAAGATCCGGAATACCGCAAGATGGAAAGCGATATGCATAACCTGCAGCCGGCGGTCGGTGAGGTCAACGGCGACCGCGCCAACTTTATGTACAGCCAGTGGAACGGCGGCGAAGGCCAGTACGGCCAGTGCGCGATGAAGGTTGATTTTAAAGATAAAGTTGCCGAGCCGCCGGCTCGCGCCCGGGGCGCTATCGCCAGAACCTACTTCTATATGCGCGACCGCTACCAGCTCAATCTTTCCCGCCAGCAAACCCAGCTGTTTACCGCCTGGGATAAGCTGTACCCGGTAACAACCTGGGAGTGCGAACGCGACGCGCGTATTGCAAAAGTTCAGGGCAACCATAATCCTTACGTCCTGCAGGCTTGCCAGGCGCAAAAGAGCTAACCTACACTAGCGGCAATTGTTAATTTGCAGCTTCACTCCTTCCCCTGCCACGGGGGAGGAGAATATCTGCGCAAAGAACGGAATATCAAGCATGCGCATTCCTCGCATCCATCACCCGGAACCGATTACCACGGGTAGCCAGATAGCCCTTTCCGACGACGCGGCCAACCACGTCGGTCGCGTTTTACGCATGGGTAAAGGCCAGACAATTGAGCTTTTTGACGGCAGCAATCAGGTCTTCGAGGCGGTCATTGTCGAGGCAGGTAAGAAAAACGTTCTGGTTGACGTTCAGAGCAGCAAAATGGATAACCGTGAATCCCCGCTGCATATCCATTTAGGCCAGGTGATGTCCCGCGGCGAAAAAATGGAATTCACCATCCAGAAATCGATCGAACTTGGCGTAAGCCTCATAACGCCACTGTTTTCCGAGCGCTGTGGCGTTAAACTGGACGCCGAACGTTTGCAGAAGAAGATCCAGCAGTGGCAAAAAATCGCTATTGCCGCCTGCGAGCAAAGCGGCCGCAACGTGGTGCCGGAGATCCGCCCTGCCATGCAGCTTGAAGCCTGGTGCGCGGAGCAGGACGAGGGCCTGAAGCTTAATTTGCACCCTCGCGCCAGCGCCAGCATTAATACGCTGCCGCTGCCGGTCGAACGTATCCGGCTGCTGATTGGCCCGGAAGGCGGGCTTTCGGCAGAAGAGATAGCGATGACCGCTCGCTACCGGTTTACTGATATCCTGTTGGGACCGCGCGTTCTGCGTACAGAGACAACTGCGCTCACTGCCATTACCGCCCTGCAGGTGCGTTTTGGCGACTTAGGTTGAAGCGTTAACGGAGAAGAACAATGATTAAGCTCGGCATCGTGATGGACCCCATCGCAACCATCAACATCAAGAAAGACACCAGCTTCGCCATGTTGCTGGAGGCGCAGCGTCGCGGCTATGAACTCCATTATATGGAGATGAACGATCTGTACTTAATCAACGGCGAAGCCCGCGCCCGTACGCGTAAGCTGAGCGTCGAGCAGAACTACGATAAATGGTACGCGTTCAACGGCGAACAGGATCTGCCTCTGGCGGACCTTGATGTCATTCTGATGCGTAAAGATCCGCCGTTCGATACCGAGTTTATCTACGCGACCTACATCCTCGAACGCGCCGAAGAGCAAGGCACGCTGATCGTCAATAAGCCGCAGAGCCTGCGCGACTGTAACGAAAAGCTGTTTACCGCCTGGTTCTCCGAGCTGACTCCGGAAACGCTGGTCACCCGTAATAAAGCCCAGCTGAAAGCCTTCTGGGAAAAACATGGCGATGTCATTCTCAAACCGCTGGACGGTATGGGCGGCACCTCCATTTTCCGCGTTAAAGAGGGTGACCCCAACCTCGGCGTGATTACCGAGACGCTAACCGAGCTGGGCAGCCGCTACTGCATGGCGCAGAACTATCTGCCGGCCATTAAAGATGGCGATAAGCGAGTGCTGGTGGTTGACGGCGAGCCGGTTCCTTACTGCCTGGCCCGTATCCCGCAGGGCGGCGAAACCCGCGGTAACCTTGCGGCCGGTGGTCGTGGCGAAGCGCGCCCGCTGACCGAAAGCGACTGGGCCATCGCCCGCCGCGTGGGCCCGACGCTGAAGGCCAAAGGCTTAATCTTCGTCGGTCTGGATATCATTGGCGATCGCCTGACGGAGATTAACGTCACCAGCCCCACCTGCGTACGTGAAATCGAAGCCGCCTTCCCGATTTCCATTACCGGGATGCTGATGGATGCCATCGAGAAGCGCCTCAATAAATAAAGCGCTTATTCAGGCTACAGGCCAGCGCCTGTAGCCTGGAGCCAGCTCAGGAGATTCACGCTCAGGTTCATACCGACAACGCGCCTTGAGCCTGCAAGATAAAGTGAATCGACACTCCCTTGCTTTACCCGCATACTGGGTGCTGCTTTTTTGAACCAGGAACAGAACCTCTGACAATGAATTTACAGCATCACTTTCTAATTGCCATGCCTGCTCTCCAGGACCCGATGTTCCGTCGCTCCGTAGTCTATATCTGCGAGTATAACGATGACGGTGCCATGGGCATCATCATCAATAAGCCGATGGAAAATCTGCAGGTTGAAGGGATCCTGGAGAAGTTAAAAATCACGCCTGAACCGCGCAATCCCGAGATTCGCCTGGATAAACCGGTGATGGTTGGCGGCCCGCTGGCCGAGGATCGGGGTTTTATACTGCATTCGCCGCCTTCCGACTTTTCTTCCAGCATTCGTATTTCCGATAACACGGTGATCACCACCTCCCGCGACGTGCTCGAAACGCTAGGTACGGATAAACAGCCGGACAACGTGCTGGTTGCGCTGGGCTATGCCTCCTGGGAGAAAGGCCAGCTGGAGCAAGAGATTCTGGATAACGCCTGGCTCACCGCGCCGGCCGATCGGAATATTTTGTTCAGCACGCCGATAGCTGACCGCTGGCGCGATGCTGCGAAGCTCATTGGCATCGATATCGTGACGATGCCAGCCGAAGCGGGGCATGCGTAATGAGCGGCACTTTTTTAGGCTTTGATTTTGGCACCAAAAGCATTGGCGTCGCCGTAGGGCAGCGCATCACAGGCACTGCCCGCCCCCTTCCCGCGTTGAAAGCGCAGGACGGTAAGCCTGACTGGAATATTATCGAAAAGCTGCTGAAAGAGTGGCAGCCCGAAGCCGTGATTGTCGGCCTGCCGCTGAATATGGACGGTACGGAACAGCCCCTCACCGCGCGCGCACGCAACTTCGCGAATAAAATCCACGGCCGCTTCGGCGTGCAAATAACCCTGCATGATGAACGTCTGAGCACGGTTGAAGCCAGAGCCGGGCTATTCGAACACGGTGGATTCCGGGCGCTCAATAAAGGCAGCGTGGATTCCGCTTCTGCAGTCATTATTCTGGAAAGCTACTTCGAGCAAAGTTTCTGAACATCAATGATGGCGCCCTACCGCAGCGGCAGGCGCCATCATCCTGATTTCATTTTTAGTGGCGCAAATGCTCATTCGCCCAGCTGACCGCCTGAGTCCGGTTCTTCACGCTTAGCTTACGGAACACGTTGTACAGATGGGTACGCACCGTGTTTTCACTGATAAACAGCGCGCGGGCAATATCCAGATTGGTCGCCCCGCAGCGAAGTTCATTCAGGATTTCACATTCACGCTCGGTCAGCGGTGAATTTTCCGCAGGCGCCGATACATGATCCGCAGCATACATCGCCGGGTGCATCACGCTCAATTCAGCCGTCTGTTCGCCGTTCAGCACAGCCTTAACGCCCTCAATTAAGCGCGATTCATCATCGTCATGACGGAAAACGCCGTACAGCGCTGGCCACTGCGCCATTTCGTAGAGCTCATACTTTTGCGCGCTATTGATAATCAATAAACGGGGGTTATCCGCCTGCAGACGAATAATGTCACGCCATACGCTATTCAACTTTTTATTTGAAACTGCAATATCAAATAATATTACAGAATCTTTCAAAAGACGCTGCGCGAGGGGTTTGTTAATATTTTGCAGAACGACTGATGCAGATAACTTCTCAGCCAGCCAGGTTGCGAATGCTTTGCTTTGAATAGAGGGGTGAGTAATAAAAGTAACCTGGTGAGAAAAAGCCGAATTCTCAGATAAATTAATCACTTAAAACTCTCCTTAGTTGATTCCCGCCTTCATAGCGGTTAAATGAATTAACAAGAATACGATCGCTGGTGTATTTATAAATTCAAACCAAACTTACACCTTGAAACATTATTCCATGGGAATTTTCCTATCCCTGTAAACAGCATAAATCGAATGCCTTAAGAGAGTCAAAAGATTATCAAACTTTTTTCCTGGTTATGGGAGGTTTATGTCAATTCGTTTTTCATAGCGTGCATTATTCGGCTTAATTTTAGGTACTTATTTGTAATATAAAATAATGATACCAAACATTAATAAAACATTATCATAACAAGCCATTGGTATGATGTCTGAATATAAAAGATGCAGCTATAAAAGACCCGCAGCCGTACGTTGCTGAAAGCTTTGCGTAAAAGTTTGCATCCCGAATTGCTGCCCGGTTTGCATCACGCCGGGCAGCTGATGCGTTTTCCCCTCGCGGATCAAATTCGCCACCGCCGGGGTATTAACCAAAAGCTCGTATAGCGCAACTCTTCCGCCAGCAGTATCCGGAAACAATTTTTGTGCCAGCACCGCGCATAAACTTCCCGCCAGCTGGCTACGAACCTGCTCTTTCTCATGGGCAGGAAAAACATCCACCAGCCTTTCAACCGCCTGTGCCGCGCCGCGCGTATGCAGCGTCGCCATAACCAGATGTCCGGTCTCCGCCGCGGTCAATGCCAGGCGGATCGTTTCGCTGTCACGCAGTTCCCCTAGCAGAATGACATCCGGGTCCTGACGCAGCGCAGCGCGCAGGGCCGCGGCAAATGAGGGGCAGTGGCGACCTATTTCCCGCTGCTGGATCAGGCAGCGCTCGCTGCGGTGAATAAACTCAACCGGATCTTCCAGCGTCAGGATATGGCCATTGAGGCGCTGATTAAGATAGCCCACCATCGCCGCCAGGGTGGTGGATTTCCCGCTACCGGTGGCGCCCGTGACCAGGATAAGCCCGCTCTCCTCATTGAGCAGCTCCGTTAAGGCGGCCGGCGCGCCGAGATCCGCCAGCTGCGGACAGGTTTCCGCCAGCAGACGCAGGGCCAGCGACAGACCGCGGTTGTGGACAAATGCGCTGGCGCGCAGGCGCGGTCCGCCGGCCGGAGCCAGCGCGAAATCGACCTGTCCGCAGGCCTGCCACTGGGCGAGCTGCTCGGCGTTGAGCCAATCAGCGAGTATCTTGCCAATATCCGGAGAGGTAAACGGCGCGGGCTCCAGCTTGCCCTGGCGACGCCAGCGCGGCGTTGAAGCATTGCACAGGTGTAGATCGGAGACGTTATGCTTTACACTAAGGGCCACTATTTCTTCCAGTTCCATAACTCATCCTCGGTATATGAACGATATTGCGCATAACCTGGCACAGGTCCGGGACAAAATCTCAGCCGCTGCCGCACGCTGCGGCCGTGCTCCAGAAGAAGTTACATTGCTTGCAGTCAGTAAAACGAAACCTGCGGGCGCTATCGAAGAAGCGATGGCCGCAGGCCAGGTCGCGTTTGGCGAAAATTATGTTCAGGAAGGGGTGGAGAAAATCCGCTACTTTCAGGAAAAGGGCGCAACCGGGCTACAGTGGCACTTTATAGGGCCGCTGCAGTCCAATAAAAGCCGTCTGGTGGCCGAGCATTTTGACTGGTGCCATACCGTCGATCGCCTGAAGATCGCCATGCGCCTTAGCGAACAGCGACCTGCGCAAATGACGCCGCTTAACGTACTGATTCAAATAAATATTAGCGATGAGCAGAGCAAGTCGGGCATTCCCGTTGACGAGCTGGACGCGCTGGCGGCAGAGATCGCGAAACTGCCGAATCTGCAGCTGCGCGGTTTAATGGCCATTCCCGCGCCAGAGTCAGAATATGTAAGGCAGTTTGCCGTCGCCCAACAAATGGCGGTAGCATTTGCGCGGCTAAAAACGCACTACCCTACCGTCGATACGTTGTCGCTGGGAATGTCGGATGATATGGAAGCCGCCATCGCGGCGGGAAGCACTATGGTGCGCATCGGAACCGCAATTTTCGGCGCGCGCGACTACAGCAAAAAATAAGGAATCTGAGGAACGCCATGAAGACGTTGACTTTCCTGCTCTCAACGGTCATTGAGCTTTACACAATGGTCGTGTTGTTACGCGTCTGGATGCAGTGGGCGCGCTGCGACTTTTATAACCCGTTTTCGCAGTTCGTGGTCAAGGCTACGCAGCCTGTCGTTGGGCCGCTGCGCCGCATTATCCCGGCGATGGGGCCGCTCGACAGCGCCTCCCTGCTGGTCGCCTTTATTCTCTGCGTCGTGAAAGCTATCGTGCTGTTTATGGTCGTCACCTTCCAGCCGATTATCTGGATCTCCGCGCTGCTGATCCTCATTAAAACCGTCGGCTCGCTGATTTTCTGGGTTCTCCTGCTCATGGCAATCATGAGCTGGGTAAGCCAGGGACGCAGCCCGGTGGAATATGTCCTGATGCAGTTGGCCGATCCGCTGCTGCGTCCGATCCGCAGACTGCTGCCATCGATGGGCGGCATTGATTTCTCGCCGATGGTGCTGGTTCTGCTGCTGTACGTGATCAACATGGGTATCGCCGAACTGTTGCAGGCTACCGGCAACGTTCTGCTTCCGGGGCTGTGGATGGCGCTATGAGTGCCGTCGAAGCCTGCGCTGATGGGTTGGTCTTACGGCTGTATATTCAGCCTAAGGCCAGCCGCGACAGCATCGTTGGTTTACATGGCGACGAGCTTAAAGTCGCCATTACCGCGCCTCCCGTTGACGGCCAGGCCAACGCCCATCTGGTAAAATTCCTCGCCAAACAGTTTCGCGTAGCGAAAAGCCAGGTGCTTATTGAGAAAGGCGAACTGGGCCGCCACAAACAGATAAAAATCATTCATCCGCAGCAGATCCCCGATGGGGTCGCCGCCCTGAAAGAATAAACAGGATCTCATATGCAAAAAGTTGTTCTCGCCACCGGCAATCCCGGGAAAGTGCGCGAGCTGGCCTCGCTGCTGGCAGATTTTGGCCTCGATATCGTGGCGCAAACCGAACTGGGCGTGGATTCCGCAGAGGAAACCGGCCTGACCTTTATCGAAAACGCCATTCTGAAAGCGCGTCATGCCGCGCAGATTACCGGCCTCCCGGCCATCGCCGATGACTCAGGTCTGGCCGTCGATGCGTTAGGCGGCGCGCCCGGCATCTATTCCGCCCGCTATTCCGGCGAAGACGCGACCGACCAGCGCAATCTCGAAAAGCTGCTCGATGCGCTGCGCGACGTGCCTGACGATCGGCGCCAGGCGCAATTCCACTGCGTGCTGGTCTATCTGCGCCATGCGGAAGATCCCACCCCGCTGGTTTGCCACGGCAGCTGGCCGGGCATCATCGCTCGCGAAGCCGCAGGCAGCGGCGGCTTTGGTTACGACCCGATATTCTTTGTTCCGACGGAAGGTAAAACCGCAGCGGAGCTGAGCCGTGAAGAAAAGAGCGCCATTTCCCACCGCGGACGCGCGCTCAAACTGTTACTGGAAGCCTTACGTAATGGCTAATTTGCCGCCCCTGAGCCTCTATATTCACATCCCGTGGTGCGTGCAAAAATGCCCGTACTGCGATTTCAACTCGCATGCGTTGAAGGGCGAGGTACCGCACGACGACTACGTTCAGCATCTGCTGAACGATCTGCGGGCCGACGCCCACTATGCGCAGGGACGTGAAATCGGCACTATTTTCATCGGCGGCGGTACGCCGAGCCTGCTCTCAGGCCCGGCGATGCAAACCCTGCTCGACGGCGTGCGGGAAGCTCTTCCCCTGGCGGACAACGCGGAAATCACGATGGAAGCCAACCCCGGCACCGTAGAAGCGGATCGTTTTGTCGAGTATCAGCGCGCGGGTATTAATCGCATCTCCATCGGCGTACAGAGCTTTAGCGAACAGAAGCTCCAGCGTCTCGGGCGCATCCACGGGCCACAGGAAGCCAAACGCGCGGCAAACCTGGCAAGCGGTCTGGGACTGCGCAGCTTTAACCTCGATTTAATGCACGGTCTGCCGGATCAGTCTCTGGAAGAGGCGCTGGACGACCTGCGTCAGGCGATTGCGCTCAATCCGCCGCATCTCTCCTGGTATCAGCTGACCATTGAGCCAAACACCCTGTTTGGCTCGCGTCCGCCGCCCCTGCCGGACGACGACGCGCTGTGGGATATTTATGAGCAGGGGCACAGCCTGCTCAGCGCGGCGGGCTATCAACAATATGAAACCTCCGCCTACGCTAAGCCGGGGTATCAGTGCCAGCATAACCTGAACTACTGGCGCTTTGGCGACTACCTGGGCATTGGCTGCGGCGCGCACGGCAAAGTGACCTTCCCGGACGGGCGCATTCTGCGGACGGCGAAAACCCGCCACCCGCGCGGCTATATGGAAGGCCGTTATCTGGAGCGCCAGCATGATGTGGAAGATGCGGATAAGCCGTTCGAGTTCTTTATGAACCGTTTCCGCCTGCTGGAAGCGGCGCCGCGAGATGAATTTAGCCGCTACACCGGGCTTGATGAGCGTACAATCCGTCCGCAAATCGATGCCGCCATTGCTGAGGGCTATCTGACGGAAGATGAGCGCTGCTGGCAGATTACCGAGCACGGTAAGCTCTTTTTGAACTCCCTTCTCGAATTATTCCTCAGCGAATAAACCTCGCTATGCTTATCCCGTTATAAAAATAACGGGATAATTAATTATTCGCTTTTCCCGAAATATTAATATCGTTATTTCCGAATCATCTCAGTTCAACATTTCCAATAAAAATAAATTCACATTCATTTATTAAAAATAAATATAACCTACCGCACAAAAATACGTATTTGATCGCCTGATTGCGAAAAAGTGTGAGTCAGACAGCTTAAAGATGTACGACAACAAGGATAATATGTCATACAGAAACAAAGAATACCCCTTAAGATATTGACCAATTACCCTAAGTGCATGGAGCCGACTCATGAAAAAACTCTCTTTTTCTCGTTCTCTGGCGTGTGTATCTCTGCTTGCCCTGCTCGCTTCCGGCGCCAGCGCAGCTGAAAAAGTCACGTTAAAACTGGCACATAACCTCGAACGTAGCCACGTTGTCCATCAGGCCTTTGAGGCGATGTCCAAAGAGGTTAACCAACTTTCCAACGGTGATATGAAGATTCGTATATATCCCAGTAGCCAGATGGGCAGCGCGCGCGAAACGATGGAGCTATTACAAAACGGCGCGCTGGATATGACCAAAGGTTCCGCCAGCGATCTGGAATCATTCGATAACGTCTACGCGATATATAATTTACCGTTCCTGTTTAAAGATCAGAATCACTTCAATAAAGTCGTCTTTGGTGACGTGGGCAAGGAAATTATGGAGTCCACGAAAGATAAAGGATTCTTTGCGCTTTCCGCCTATGTTGCCGGGACCCGCAGTTTTTACGCCAAAAAGCCCATCACTAAACCGGAAGATTTAAAAGGATTGAAGATCCGCGTCCAGGCCAGCCCGACAACCTTAAAAATGGTCGAATTAATGGGCGGTTCGCCAACCCCTATTTCCTTTGGTGAAGTTTATACCGCCATGCAGCAGGGCGTGGTGGACGGCGCGGAGAACAACGTGCCTTCCTGGGTGCAAACGCGCCATATCGAAATCGCGAAAGTGTTCTCAGAAGATGAACATGCCTCCATCCCGGATTTCCTCGTTATTTCCAGTAAAACCTGGGACAAATTGACGCCGGATCAGCAGCAAATCCTGATCAAGGCGGCGAAAGCTTCCGAAGCGTATCAGCAAAAACTGTGGGACAAGATCGACGCCGACACCCGCGCGCAGGCCAAAGCCATGGGCGGCGAAATTATCAAAGTGGATAAAGCGCCGTTCCGCGCCGCCGTGCAGCCGCTGTTTGATGAGTTCAAAAAAGATCCGAAGCAGGCCGCCCTGCTGGCCAAATTTGAAGCTGCCGCCGAATAACACTTAGCGGGCCAGCCGCTGGCCCGCTTTCATCGGGAAAACAATGATGATACTTAACCGCATAAAGCTGGCGGTGGACCGCACGATCGCCGCATTCTCCGTCGCCGTTATGATTGCGCTGGTTGTTTGCGTCGTCTGGCAGGTGTTCAGCCGCTACGTACTCAACCAGCCCAGCACCCTGACCGACGAGCTGGCGCGCTTTTTGATGATCTGGGTCGGGCTACTGGGTGCGGCATATACCGTCGGCGCCCAGCGTCATCTGGCTATCGACTTACTGGCGATGACGCTCCCTCCCCGCAGGCAGGCGCTGCTCAGCGTCATCATTAATCTGCTGATCTTTATTTTTGCCGGATCGGTGATTGTGACCGGCGGCGTGAAGCTGATTGAAAAAACGCTGTCGACCTCCCAGGTCTCAGCGGCAATGCAGATCCCCATGGGCTACGTCTATCTGATCCTGCCGTTAACCGGCCTCATTATGATGTTTTACGCAGTATGTTTTGTCAGCAACGGGCTAAAAAACATGAAGCACGCTGAAGCGGGGGCAAATTGATGGACAGCTATATCGCACTGATGCTATTTGGCTCTTTCTTTATTCTGGTTTTTATTGGCGTACCTATCTCCTTCTCTATCGGCATCGCCACCGTCGGTTCAATGCTGCTGATGTTCCCGTGGGATATCGCGGTGATTACCGTTTCTCAGCGCCTGGCGAACGGCCTCGATAACTTCGCCCTGCTGGCGATTCCATTCTTTATCTTTGCCGGTACGCTGATGAACAGCGGCGGGATTGCCATACGCTTAATCAATCTGGCTCAGGTGATGGTCGGACGCGTACCGGGCTCTCTGGGCCACGTCAACGTGCTGGCAAACATGATGTTCGGCTCGATTTCAGGCTCGGCGGTCGCCGCCGCCGCCGCGGTAGGGGGCACGCTGAACCCCATTCAGACGCAAAAAGGCTACGATCCGGCTTTCTCCACGGCGGTGAACGTCTCGTCGTGCATCACGGGCCTGCTTATTCCGCCGTCAAACGTGCTGATCGTCTTTTCCCTGACGGCGGGCGGCGTGTCGGTCGCGTCGCTGTTTATGGCCGGCTATCTGCCGGGCATTCTGATGGGCCTGGCTATTATGGTGGTCTGTGCCGTCATTGCTAAACGTCGCGGCTATCCGGTTTCTGAACGCCCCACCTGCGCCCAGGCGGCAAAAGCGTTTTTCGACGCCCTGCCCAGCCTGCTGCTGGTGATTATTGTGATGGGCGGGATCCTCGGCGGCATTTTTACCGCTACCGAAGCGTCGGCTATCGCCGTGGTCTACACCTTTATCCTGTCGGTGCTCATTTATCGGGAAGTGAAATGGCGCGATCTGCCGAAGCTGATCCTTGAATCGGTGGTGATGACCTCTATCGTGCTGCTGCTGATCGGCTTTTCCGTCGGCATGTCGTGGGCGATGACCAACGCCGACATTCCCTACATGATAAGCGATGCGCTAATGGGGGTGTCAGAAAACCCGGTGGTGATACTGCTGCTGATTAATATCGTGCTGTTAATCGTTGGGATCTTTATGGACATGACCCCGGCGGTGCTGATTTTCACGCCGATATTCCTGCCCATCGCGCAGGATTTAGGGATGGACCCGGTGCATTTCGGCATCATGATGGTCGCCAACCTGTGCATCGGTCTGCTGACGCCGCCGGTAGGCAGCGCGCTGTTCGTTGGCTGCTCCATTTCCGGCGTTAAAATTCAGCAGCTCATCAAACCGCTGCTGCCGTTCTACGCCGCCCTGCTGATCGCGCTGATGATGATTGTCTATATCCCGCAGATCTCGCTGTTTATTCCGCAGCTGCTGGGGCTGATGTGATCGACTGACCATAATCGCTACCTGCGGGCGCAGGTAGCGAAATAAAACTTACTTTAACGACCCCACCAGCGCTTTACGGCTCTCTTCGAGGGAGACCACGCGGCTGCAGACATCCTTACCAAACTGCTGGAAATCGGCTTCCTGGTTTTTCCATTCATCCTGAATGGCCGTTTGCAGGCCGCCAAGGCTGCCGAGGATCCCCTGCAGCGGGTTACCGCCGCCTTTAAGAACCGCCTTCGCCCCCATCTCGTTGATGCTATCCTGCAGAATGCCGCCCATCGCCTGATTTACCAGCTGCTGGCCGTCGGCGCGCACCTGATCGATGGCTTTATAGTGGAAGGTCAGGCCATCGTTACGATGTTCAATTATGCGGCTCATTTGCGCTTTCAGCTGCGCATCAAGCTTGGTCAGGCGGCTATGCATGCTGCTGCTGGCCCCCACCTGTTCGGTAATAATTTTATCCAGCGCGGCGCGGCCTTTTTCTACCCGCGTGCGGGCGCCTTCATCAATCCACGGCAGGCTGCTGCGCAGGCCAGCCTGATAGTCCTGAGCCTGCTCGCGCTGAGCGGCGTTCAGGGAATACGCTTTACCGTTAAAGGTCAGGTTACCGTCCGGCTTAATCACCAGATCGCCGTTTTCGCCTTTTACCTGCACCTGCTGCGGGCTGAGGATGACATCGTCACGCGGCGTGACGCTACACTGGTAGTCCGCATGCGCGGACAAAGCGGTGACGGAAAGCGCCAATGCCAACAGCGTTTTGCGCATCATTTAACTCCCTTCAGACAAAACGGGCCGGCAGTTGCCGACCCTTGTCAAACTTAGTCCCACCAGATATCAAAAAGTTCGCTGGTGCGTACATCGGCAAGCCCGCGGTCTTCCAGCCATTTACGTACGATGGCCTGGTGTTCCTCGGTGCATTTGCCGATTTCCTGCAGGCAGATCAGGCCTTCCCAGGAAAGATAACCGCTGCCGTCAAAGGCCAGCTTATTAGGCTCAATCACCTCATCAATCAGATCGTTAACGGTCTGGTCGATCTGCTCTTCGCTGGTTCCATCCGCGAAACGCCACGCGACGGAAAAACCCACTTCCTGAAACTCGTCGATATGCATTTTTTTACGCAGACGACGGCTACGATTCGTTGCCATTATTTCACCCTCTCGAACATTAAGTCCCATACGCCGTGGCCAAGACGATGGCCACGCTGTTCAAATTTGGTTACCGGGCGCGATTCCGGGCGCGGCACATAGTCGTTGCTTTCAGACCGGTTACGATACCCTTCAAGCGAGGACATCACTTCCAGCATATGCTCGGCATATTGCTCCCAGTCGGTCGCCATATGGAAGACGCCGCCCAGCTTCAGTTTACTTTTCACCAGTTCGGCAAAAGGCGGCTGAACGATACGGCGCTTATTATGACGCGCTTTGTGCCACGGGTCAGGGAAAAACAGCTGCACCATGCTCAGAGAGTTATCCGGAATCATCGTATGCAGCACTTCCACCGCATCGTGGCACATGACGCGCAGGTTCTGCACGCCCTCTTCTTCGGCGGACGCCAGGCAGGCGCCGACGCCCGGCGAGTGCACTTCAATGCCGAGGAAATTCTGCTGCGGCTTCTCTTTCGCCATCGCCACCAGCGAAGCGCCCATACCGAAACCGATCTCCAGCGTGACCGGCGCCTCACGGCCAAACAGCGCGGCGAAATCGAGCGGCGCATCGTTAAATTCAACGCCCATCACCGGCCAAATATTGTCCAGCGCGTGCTGCTGACCTTTGGTCAGGCGACCCTGACGACGGACGAAGCTGCGAATACGGCGCAGCGGACGGCCGTTTTCATCGAATTCCGGAGATATGACGTCGTTTTTCATAAAAGTTAAGTCTGCTTGTGAGAGTGTTCGGAAAACGGGCATTATCCAAAGTTACCCGGCGGATGCAAGGGTTTACAGCCTCTCGCCCTTGTGCTGCAATCTGCCACCTTATAATCGCTATCCCGGAGCCGTAGCTTTGACTTTTCCCGCCGCGCAATTTTCAGCCCAGGTGCTGGACTGGTACGACAAATACGGGCGTAAAACCCTGCCCTGGCAAATCGGCAAGACGCCCTACAAAGTATGGCTCTCCGAGGTGATGTTGCAACAAACACAAGTGGCGACGGTCATCCCCTATTTTGAACGCTTTATGGCGCGTTTCCCAACGATTACCGACCTGGCGAACGCGCCCCTCGATGAAGTCCTGCATCTGTGGACAGGACTTGGCTATTACGCCCGCGCGCGCAATTTACATAAAGCGGCGCAGCAGGTGGCCACCCTGCACGACGGCAAATTCCCACAGACCTTCGATGAAGTCGCCGCGCTGCCGGGCGTGGGCCGCTCTACCGCCGGCGCGATTTTATCCCTTTCTCTCGGTCAGCATTATCCGATTCTCGACGGTAACGTGAAGCGCGTGCTCGCGCGCTGCTATGCTGTCAGCGGTTGGCCGGGGAAAAAAGAGGTTGAGAAACGCCTGTGGGAGATCGCCGAGGACGTTACGCCGGCCAAAGGCGTCGAGCGTTTTAACCAGGCCATGATGGACCTCGGGGCGATGGTGTGTACCCGCTCGAAACCAAAATGCGAGCTCTGTCCGCTGAATAACGGCTGCATGGCCTACGCAAATCATTCATGGGCTCAATACCCAGGCAAAAAACCGAAACAGACGATCCCCGAGCGTACCGGCTATTTCCTGCTGATGCAGCACGGCGACGAGGTGTTCCTCTCCCAGCGCCCGCCGGTGGGCTTATGGGGCGGTTTGTTCTGCTTCCCGCAGTTTGAGGATGAAGATGCGCTGCGGGCGTGGCTGGCCCAGCGTCAGATTAAGACCGATAATCTGACGCAATTAACCGCGTTCCGCCACACTTTCAGCCATTTCCATCTGGATATTGTGCCGATGTGGCTTACAGTGCACTCATCCGGCGCATGCATGGATGAAGGGGGCGCACTCTGGTATAACTTAGCGCAGCCGCCGTCCGTCGGTCTGGCGGCTCCCGTGGAGCGCTTGTTGCAACAGTTAAAAGCCGGAGCACCGGTTTAGCTTTCTGGCGATTAAAGAGGATTAAGAATGAGCAGAACGATTTTTTGTACTTTCCTGCAGCGTGAAGCCGAGGGCCAGGATTTTCAGCTGTACCCGGGCGAGCTGGGCAAACGCATCTATAACGAAATCTCCAAAGAAGCCTGGGCCCAGTGGCAGCATAAGCAGACGATGCTGATCAACGAGAAAAAACTCAGCATGATGAACCCGGAGCATCGCAAACTGCTGGAGCAGGAGATGGTTCAGTTCCTGTTTGAAGGTAAAGACGTGCACATCGAAGGCTACACGCCGCCAGAAAAACAGTAAGGGCCTGACGGCCCTTTACAACAATAAACACAACACGCACTCCCGGAATGATGAAAAAATACTTAGCGCTAGCGCTGATTGCGCCTTTGCTCGTTTCGTGTTCCAGCTCAACCAAAAAAGGCGCCGAGTACAACGAGGCGTGGGTAAAGGACACCAACGGCTTTGACATTCTGATGGGCCAGTTCGCCCATAACATCGAGAATATTTGGGGTTATAACGAAGTTCTGCTCGCCGGGCCGAAGGACTACGTCAAATACACCGACCAGTATCAGACCCGTAGCCATATCAACTTTGATGCGGGGACGATTACCGTCGAAACCATCGCCGGCACCGACCCGGCCGGGCGCCTGCGCCAGGCGATTATTAAAACCCTGCTGATGGGCGACGACCCAAACTCCATCGACCTCTATTCCGACGTCGATGATATTCAGATTTCAAAAGAGCCGTTCCTGTACGGTCAGGTGGTGGATAACACCGGCGAGTCGATTCGCTGGGAGTGGCGCGCCTCGCGCTTCGCCGACTATCTGCTGCAAACGCGCCTGAAAAGCCGCAGCAACGGCCCGCGCATGATCTACAGCATCACCATCAACCTGGTGCCGAACCACCTCGACAAACGCGCGCATAAATACATTGGCATGGTCCGTCAGGCATCGCGCAAATACGGCGTTGATGAATCGCTGATCCTGGCAATTATGCAAACCGAATCTTCCTTTAACCCCTATGCGGTCAGCCACGCCGACGCGCTGGGGCTGATGCAGGTGGTGCAGCACAGCGCCGGGAAGGACGTATTCCGTTCGCAGGGCAAATCAGGCCTGCCGAGCCGCAGCTATCTGTTCGATCCGGTCAATAACATCGACACCGGCACCGCCTATCTGGCGATGCTGAACAACGTCTATTTGTCCGGCATCACCAACCCGACCTCGCGTCGCTATGCGGTCATCACCGCCTATAACGGCGGCGCGGGCAGCGTGCTGCGGGTCTTCTCCAGCGATAAGGTTCAGGCGGCGAATATCATCAACAACATGACGCCGGGCGATGTTTATCAAACCATCACCAGCCGTCACCCCTCCGCCGAGTCGCGCCGCTATCTGTACAAGGTTAACTCTGCACAGAAAGGCTACCGCCGCAGGTAATCCCCCTTCAGCGCCCCTGTTTCCTCCGGGGCGCCTTCCTTCTGCTATACACAATAGAGTTGCGCAACTGTTTTGCGATTTTCTGCGGCAGTTAACAAAAGCATCCATCGCATAAATGATAGAATCCAACCAAAATAACGCCATAAATGTTATTTAAAACACAAAACAATTCTATATCCGTGAGGATCAAAACATGAATCTTAAGCTGCAGCTCAAAGTACTGTCGTTCCTGCAGTTCTGCCTCTGGGGAAGCTGGCTGACCACGCTCGGCTCGTATATGTTCGTCACCCTCAAGTTCGACGGTGCGGCCATCGGAGCGGTCTATAGCTCACTCGGTATCGCCGCGGTGTTTATGCCGACGCTGCTCGGTATCGTTGCCGATAAATGGATCAGCGCCAAGTGGGTTTATGCCATTTGCCATCTGGTCGGCGCGCTGACGCTGTGGCTCGCCGCCCAGGTCACCACGCCGGGGGAAATGTTCCTCGTCATCCTGCTCAACTCGCTGGCCTATATGCCAACGCTGGGGCTGATTAACACCATTTCGTACTACCGCCTACAGTCTGCGGATATGGATATCGTGACCGATTTCCCGCCGATTCGTATCTGGGGCACCATTGGTTTTATCCTCGCCATGTGGGGCGTCAGCTTCTCCGGCTTTGAACTGAGCCATATGCAGCTCTATATCGGCGCGGCGCTCTCCTTGCTGCTGGTGCTCTTCACCCTGACGCTGCCGCATATTCCGGTGGCTAATCAGCAGAAAAACCAGAGCTGGACCGCCATGCTGGGCCTTGATGCCTTCGCGCTGTTTAAAAACAAACGTATGGCGATCTTCTTTATTTTCTCGATGATGCTGGGCGCCGAACTGCAAATCACCAATATGTTCGGCAACACCTTCCTGCACAGCTTTGATAAAGATCCGCTGTTCGCCAGCAGCTTTATCGTACAGCACGCCTCGGTGATGATGTCGATTTCGCAGATCTCGGAAACCCTGTTCATCCTGACCATCCCGTTCTTCCTCAGCCGCTACGGCATCAAAAACGTGATGTTGATTAGTATCGTGGCGTGGATGCTGCGCTTCGGCCTGTTCGCTTACGGCGACCCGACCCCGTTCGGCACCGTGCTGCTGGTGCTGTCGATGATCGTTTATGGCTGCGCCTTTGACTTCTTCAACATCTCGGGTTCGGTGTTTGTGGAAAAAGAGGTTCGCCCGGAAATCCGCGCCAGCGCGCAGGGGATGTTCCTGATGATGACCAACGGCTTCGGCTGCATACTTGGCGGGATGGTAAGCGGTAAAGTGGTGGAGCACTTTACCGTCGAAGGGATCACCGACTGGCAAACCGTGTGGCTGATTTTCGCCGGCTATTCGCTGGTTCTGGCTTTTGCCTTTGTGGCGCTGTTTAAGTACAAGCACGTCCGCGTACCAACCGGGGCGCAGACCGTCGCACATTAAATAAACGGCTTACCCCAGATTTACGAATAAAAAAACGCGCCCCGGTGTTATCAACGGGGCGCGTTTTTTATGCTTTCAGCACATAGCCATATAGCCGCTTAATGCCGTCAGGGTCCGTTTCGCTGTAGACCCCCTGGAGCTCCGGCGAGAAGCCCGGCAGCATATTGACGCCTTCCTCCAGCGCCAGAAAATAGCGCAGCACCGCCCCGCCCCAGATTTCGCCAGGCACGACGCACAGCACGCCCGGTGGATACGGCAGCGCGCCCTCCGCCGCAATGCGCCCTTCGGCTTCGCTTAAGCGCACCAGCTCAACGTTACCGCGAATAAACTCGCGGTTGGCGTCCTGCGGGTTCATCACCGCGCGCGGGAAGCTCCTCTTGCGGAACATCTCTTTTTGCAAATCCTTCACGTCAAAGCTGACGTACAGGTTATGCATTTCCTGGCACAGCTCGCGGATGGTGTAATCCCGATAGCGCACCGGATATTTATTAAAGATGGTCGGCAGAACGTCGGCCAGCGGGGTGTCGGATTCAATATGCTGCTCAAACTGGGCGAGCATCGCCACCAGCTGCGCCAGCTTCTCGGCGCTCTCTGCGGGCGTCAGCAGGAACAGAATGGAGTTCAGATCGCACTTCTCCGGCACGATGCCGTTTTCGCGCAGGTAGTGGGCCAGAATGGTCGCCGGGATACCAAAATCGGTATATTTTCCGCTCTCCGCATCGATCCCCGGCGTCGTCAGCAGCAGTTTACAGGGGTCAACGAAATACTGATCGCTGGCATAGCCTTCGAAGCCGTGCCAGCGCGCGCCCGGCTCAAAGCTAAAGAAGCGCCGTTCGCGGGCGATGGCTTCAGTGGGATGATCCTGCCACGGACGCCCCGCCACCACCGGTGGAATAAACGGCTGGATCATTTTGCAGTTGGCGATAATCGCCTTGCGCGCTTCAATACCCAGCGCCACGCACTCCGCCCACAGGCGGCGCCCGCTCTCTCCTTCGTGAATTTTGGCATTCACGTCCAGAGCGGCGAACAGCGGATAAAACGGGCTGGTCGAGGCGTGCAGCATAAAGGCGTTGTTGAGCCGCTTATGCGGGCAAAAACGTTCCTGTCCGCGCAGGTGGTTATCTTTTTTATGGATCTGCGACGTTTGCGAAAAACCGGCCTGCTGTTTGTGCACCGACTGAGTGACAAAAATGCCCGGGTCGTCCGGCGTCAGGTCCAGCAGCAGCGGCGAACAGTCGGCCATCATCGGGATAAACTGCTCGTAGCCGACCCAGGCCGAGTCAAACAGGATGTAGTCGCACAGACCGCCGATTTTATCGACCACCTGGCGGGCGTTGTACACCGTCCCATCATAAGTACCGAGCTGAATCACCGCCAGGCGGAACGGGCGCGGCGCATCGGCTTTTTCCGGCGCCGTCTCGCGTATCAGTTCGCGCAGGTATTTCTCATCGAAGCAGCGATCGTCGATACCGCCAATAAAACCAAACGGATTACGCGACGCTTCGAGATAAACCGGCGTTGCGCCGGCCTGAATCAGCGCGCCATGATGATTGGATTTATGGTTGTTACGGTCAAACAGTACCAGATCGCCGCGCGTCAGCAGCGCGTTGGTCACCACTTTGTTCGCCGCAGAGGTGCCGTTAAGGACGAAGTAGGTTTTATCGGCGTTGAAGACCTTCGCCGCGAACTTCTGCGCGTGTTTGGCAGACCCTTCATGAATCAGCAGATCGCCAAGCTTAACGTCGGCGTTGCACATGTCGGCGCGAAAGACGTTTTCACCAAAGAAGTCGAAAAACTGCCGTCCCGCCGGATGCTTCTTAAAGAAGGCGCCGTGCTGATGGCCCGGACACGCGAAGGTGCTGTTATCCATCTCAACGTATTGGGTCAGCGTATCGAAGAACGGCGGCAGCAGGTTCTCTTCATAGCCGCAGGCGGCGGCTTCCAGTTCGAGCCACTCCTGCTCTTTGCCGCTAACGATGGCCGTCACGCCTTCTGGTTTTTCGTGGTCAGCGTCACTGAACAGATAAACCGGCAGGTTGAACCCGGTGCGTTTCAGTAACGCAAGGATGCCGCTGCGGCTGTCCGCTACGGTAATGACGACTGCCGCCACATCGGTAAAATCTGTACTGTCCAGGGCCACCACGCGACGGTGGGTGGACAGGCGGGATACCAGCTCGCGGCTGGCGGCAATGTGCATTGATTTCATGAGCGCGAATACCCGTTTCCGGAGAGTAAAAGGCTTCGGCCAGGGCGTCTGGGCTCTGGCCAACGAAATGTCAGGGTCTGGCTGGATCCCAGCTCCGACCGCCAGACATCAGTAAAAGCAGACCGCGTCCGATCTTACTGTTGTCCTGCAGTGAGCCTGCGTTACGCTCACCGCATGGTGGGCAGAAGTTGCAGTGTAAGGGTAGCAAGACGAGGCTGCCTGCGCATCTGTACGCAGCGGCAACGGCGATGTAGCGGCGATGTCGTCATCACGGCGGCCTCATTCAGGAGAGGAGAAAATTCGCGCAATCATGTCACCTTTAAATCTACCGCGCAAGATGAATTACGTATGCAGCCATACCACGGATGCGCAAGCCTTTTGGCCCGTTTAGCGTCATAATAATGCAGTCATTAGGGATAATTAACAGGAGTCATGCTGTGGTTACAGGGCCATTTATTAACGCCGGCGCGGTCCTTTTGGGCGGCGTACTCGGCGCACTCTTAAGTCAAAGATTGCCGGAACGGATTCGTACATCAATGACCTCTATTTTTGGCCTCGCGTCGCTGGGCATCGGCATTCTGCTGGTGATCAAATGCGCCAACCTGCCGGTGATGGTGCTTTCAACGCTGGTGGGCGCGCTGCTCGGCGAAGTGTGCAACATGGAGAAAGGCATTAATACGCTGGTCAGTAAGCTCCAGCAGCTGCTTTCGCCCAAAAAGGGGCAGAAAAAGGTCTCAGCGCATGAGTCCTATATTCAAAGCTACGTCGCGATAATCGTGCTGTTCTGCGCCAGCGGAACCGGGATTTTCGGCGCGATGCGCGAAGGAATGACCGGCGACGCCAGCATTCTCATTGCCAAAGCGTTTCTCGACTTCTTTACCGCCACTATCTTCGCCTGCACCCTGGGGCTGGCCGTCTCGGCCATTTGCGTACCGATGCTGGCCATCCAGCTGGCGCTGGCGGCCTGCGCGTCGCTGATTATGCCGTTAACCACGCCGATGATGATGGCGGATTTCACCGCCGTCGGCGGTATGCTGCTGGTCGCGACCGGTCTGCGCATCTGCGGAATTAAAATGTTCGCCGTGGTGAATATGCTGCCGGCCCTGGTGCTGGCGATGCCGATTTCAGTGGCCTGGACGGCGTTTTTCGCCTGAAGATGCGTGCTTTTGACGCAATGTGGTGATAGATTGTTCAGTCTGCTGCGAAACAGATAAATTTCGTTGACGAGGTGCGGTGAATCAGGTTTAATGCGCCCCGTTGCCCGGATAGCTCAGTCGGTAGAGCAGGGGATTGAAAATCCCCGTGTCCTTGGTTCGATTCCGAGTCCGGGCACCACTATTTAAAGAACCCGCCCAAAAGGCGGGTTTTTGCTTTTCTGCGGCCGGACTCTCCATCGAACTCCGTTCGATTATTCGCCGCACAGCAGTCTTAATTTGCAAGATATTGGGTGGAAACTCGCTTATCAGAAGTTATACCCAAAACAACATACTAAATCCGGTCAAAACGACGATACAAGCGACATTCAAAAACAGGCCGGCGCGCATCATCTCCTGCTGCTTGATATGGCCGGTGGCGAAAACGATAGCGTTTGGCGGCGTCGCCACGGGCAGCATAAAAGCGCATGAAGCAGCAATGGCAATCAATACCGACAGAATCACAGGCGACATGCCGAACGCTTCGGCCACTGAGGCAAATACGGGAATGAGCAAAGCGGCGCTGGCCGTATTACTGGCAAACTCGGTCAGAAACACCACGAATGTTGCAATCACCAGGATAATAATAAATATCCCCATATGAGCCACCATCCCGCTAATCTGGTTTGCCAGGAACAGACTGGTGCCGGTCTCTTTCAACACATTACTTAAACAGATACCACCGCCGAATAATAACAGCACGCCCCAGTCAGCCGTTTTTTCTATATCCTTCCAGTGAACCACCCGGGCGAAATTGACTAATATAATGGCGCCTAAAGCCACGATGGTATCGAAGGATTTAAAACCGCCCAGCAGATCGTTAATAGGTCCGCTGAAAATCCAGAAGAATACGGTAAGGCCAAAAATAGCCAGGGTGACTATTTTGCCTTTATCCCAATCGACCTGTTCACTATTCGTTTCGAAGGTCCCCTTAAGTTCCGGCCTGAACACGAGGTAAAGAATCGCAATAGCGACTGGCAGTAAGACGATCATTGCCGGGAAACCGAACTTCATCCAGTCAAAGAAGGAGAGCCCCACCTCGGCGGCGGCAATCGCATTCGGTGGACTGCCGACGATGGTCGCCATTCCGCCAATGCTGGCGCTATAGGCAATACCGAGGAGCACAAACACATAGGTCGAATGGCGGTTTTTGCCATCGACTTTACTCAGGATCCCCAATACCAGCGGCATCATCATTGCGGCCGTCGCCGTATTACTGATCCACATTGACAGCAGCGCCGTCACGCCAAATAGCATAAAGACCGCGAGGCGCATTTTGCCCCTCGCCATCGCTAATACCTTATCGGCAATGACTTTATCCAGCCCCTGCACATGCATCGCCGCCGCCAGAGCAAAGCCGCCGAGGAAAAGGAATATCGTAGAGTTAGCGAAACTGTTTAGCGCCGCCTGGGTATTAAATACCCCCAGCAGCACGGCCATAACGGGAACCATTATTGCCGTAACGGTCACGTGCAACGCTTCCGTTAACCATAATACGGCGATAAAAGCGAGCATACTCAGCCCCATGACCACCTTCGGCTCATAGGGTAGCGTGTTGTAGAGAACGATAAACAGAACAATATCGAGCAAAATGATGATGCTGTTACGATTAAAAAACCACTCGTGGGTATTGGTGGGTAAAGGACTCATGTCGTTTTTATTCATAGTAGCTTCCTTGTAACTGGTTACGACTGAATCATTACATGTATATGTCTTTCAGGTATAAATTATGTTCCTGTTCTGTTAACTGGATCGTACCAGACAATTTCCCGCCTGAATGACACCCAGGTCAGGATATTTCCGGAAAGAGGTTCCTGATATAGACGATTTATTGAAGCGAGCAGGCCGACTTTATTAGCTTTAATTTCCTTCGTCTGAATTTCTGTCTTTGGCTGCCGCGCCGGTATACGCGGCGTTGATAGTTTCACCAACATCTAAAATAGCCCCAGAGATCCATCGATTATTTTCGGCAATCCATTTCTGAAATAGAGATAAAGCAGCGCGTAAAAACGGATAATTCGGTGAAAAACCGGGCAAAAGCGCGCTATTCTGGAAATCAACACGCCCAGGCGGCTAACTACCTTTCCCTCCGGACGGCTAAAAAGCATCTTATATTCCTTTTTGCTCTTAGCGGCAGACAAAAGTTCTTTAAAATGCCAATTTTGCAGCCCTACCATTCAAATCATCTCGATACGAATGGGCAAAATGTTATGTCAGTTTTTCATTCCGTTAGCGACCTGATTGGTCATACTCCCCTGCTGCAGCTCCATAAGCTTGATACCGGCCCCTGCAGCCTGTTTCTAAAACTGGAAAATCAAAATCCCGGCGGCTCGATAAAAGACCGCGTCGCGCTATCCATGATTACGCAGGCAGAGCGCGAAGGGAAATTAAAACCCGGCGGCACGATTATCGAAGCCACCGCCGGCAATACCGGCCTCGGTCTGGCGCTGATCGCCGCGCAGAAAAATTATCGCCTGATTCTGGTGGTGCCGGACAAAATGAGCCGCGAGAAGATTTTCCATCTGCGCGCGCTGGGAGCGCAGGTGCAGCTTACCCGCTCGGACGTTAACAAAGGCCATCCCGCCTACTATCAGGACTACGCCCGCCGCCTTGCCGACGAAACGCCAGGTGCCTTTTATATCGACCAGTTTAATAACGAGGCTAACCCGCTGGCGCATGCCACCACCACTGCCCCGGAGATCTTCCAGCAGCTGGATGGCGATATTGACGCAATCGTCGTCGGCGTCGGCTCCGGCGGAACGCTCGGCGGGCTTCAGGCCTGGTTTGCTGAGCACTCCCCTGAAACGGAATTTATCCTCGCCGATCCGGCGGGCTCCATTCTGGCGGACCAGGTCGAAACCGGGCGCTACGGCGAAACCGGCTCCTGGCTGGTGGAAGGGATCGGCGAAGACTTTATTCCGCCGCTGGCCCATCTTGAAGGCGTCCGCAGCGCATACCGCGTCACCGATAGCGAAGCTTTCGCCACCGCCCGCCAACTGCTGCAGGTTGAAGGCATTCTGGCAGGCTCCTCTACCGGAACGCTGCTCACCGCCGCCCTGCGCTACTGCCGGGCGCAGACATCCCCTAAACGCGTGGTGACCTTCGCCTGCGACAGCGGCAATAAATATTTATCAAAGATGTTTAACGATGACTGGATGCGCCAGCAGGGCTTTTTAAGCCGCCCTTCGCGCGGCGACCTCAGCGATTTTATCGCCCTGCGCCACGACGAAGGGGCAACCGTCACCGCCGCGCCGGACGATACCCTGGCGGCCATCCTCGCGCGTATGCGCCTCTACGACATCTCGCAGCTGCCGGTGCTGGAAAACGGCCGCGTCGTCGGCATCGTCGACGAATGGGATCTGATTAGCCACGTCCAGGGCGACAGTCAGCGCTTTTCTCTGCCGGTCAGGGAAGCGATGACCCGTAACGTGGAGACCCTGGATAAGCACGCGCCGGAAAGCGCGCTGAAGACCATTTTCGATCGCGGCCTGGTGGCCGTTATCGCCGACAACGATCGTTTTCTTGGCCTCATTACCCGCAGCGATGTGCTGACCACCTGGCGTAACCGACTCGAACAGTAAGGACTTCTCAATGACAAATTTGCATACCCTGAGCGTACATAGCGGCACATTTACCGATGAACACGGCGCGGTGATGCCGCCTATTTATGCCACCTCCACCTTTGCTCAGCCCGCGCCGGGCCAGCATACCGGGTACGAATATTCGCGCAGCGGCAACCCGACCCGTCACGCGCTGGAGACGGCGATTGCCGACCTGGAAAGCGGCACGCGCGGCTACGCCTTTGCTTCCGGCCTTGCGGCCATCTCAACCGTGCTGGAGCTGCTGGATAAAGACAGCCACCTGGTCGCCGTCGACGACGTCTACGGCGGCACATACCGGCTTATTGAAAACGTTCGCCGCCGCAGCGCCGGCCTGCGGGTGAGCTGGGTGAAGCCCGACGATCTGGCGGCCATCGAAGCGGCTATTCGGCCCGATACGCGCATGATCTGGGTTGAAACGCCGACCAACCCGCTGCTTAAGCTGGCCGACCTCAGCGCCATCGCCGCCATTGCGCGGCGGCACAATATTATCAGCGTCACCGACAACACCTTCGCCTCGCCGGCTATCCATCGTCCGCTGGAGCTGGGCTTTGATATCGTGGTGCATTCGGCGACCAAATACCTTAACGGCCACTCCGATGTGGTCGCCGGGCTGGCGGTGGTCGGCGACAACGCCGCGCTGGCGGAAAAGCTGGGCTACCTGCAAAACGCGGTCGGCGGCGTCCTCGACCCGTTCAGCAGCTTCCTGACGCTGCGCGGTATTCGTACCCTGGCGCTGCGTATGGAGCGCCACAGCAGCAATGCGCTGCTGCTTGCCGAGTGGCTGGAGCAGCAGCCGCAGGTCGAAAGGGTCTGGTTCCCGTGGCTGGCCTCGCATCCGCATCATCAGCTGGCGCGCAGGCAGATGGCGCTTCCCGGCGGAATGATCTCCGTGGTGGTCAAAGGCGACGATGGCTACGCCGAGCGGATCATCCGCAAGCTGAAGCTATTTACCCTCGCGGAGAGCCTCGGCGGCGTGGAAAGCCTGGTGAGCCAGCCGTTTAGCATGACTCACGCGTCGATCCCGTTGGAGCAGCGTTTAGCCAACGGCATTACTCCGCAGCTGATTCGTCTGTCGGTAGGGATTGAGGATCCGCAGGATCTGATCGCCGACTGGCGTCACGCGCTGCGCGACTAAGCAGATTGCCCGGCGGCGGCTAACGCCTTGCCGGGCGACAAGATCCCCCATCACATCAGGCCCGCCGCCCGGCAGAGAATTAAGCTGTCTGCCCGTTCTGGCCCTGCCCCTGCAGAAGATGCTCAACAAAGCGCGTCAGCTTCGGCAGCGGCCGCAGATCCTGCCGCCAGAGCAGGTGAATCGGCCTCGGCTGCGGGGTATACGCCTCGAGCACGCGCACCAGTTTGCCGCACTCGAGCGCATCCGCCAGCAGCACCTCCGGCTGCAGCAGCAGCCCGGCGCCGGCGATCGCCGCCGTTCGCAGCGCGTAGCCATCATTACAGCGCAGAACAGCGTCGCGCTTCCAGCGTACGCCCTCCTCCGCGCCCGGCAGCTTCCACTCATTGCGCGCGGTCCACACCGTATGCGACAAACAGAGATGATCGACCAGGTCCGCAGGCGTTGTCGGCGTACCGTGGCGGGCTAAATACCCGGGCGCGGCGCAGATCGTCATCCGGTAGGGCGCGAGATACTTTGCCACCAGATCGTTATTGCGGATCTCGCCGATGCGGATCGCCAGATCGATGCCCTCATCCACCAGATCGACCATCCGGTTGGTCAGATCCAGCTCCACGCGCACGTCGGGCCAGGCCTGCAGAAACGTGGCGGTCAGCGGGGCAATCACGCAGGCGCCAAACGACGTCGGCGCGCTTATCCGCAGCGTGCCCGCGGGCGCGACCCGTAGTCTCTCCACTGAACTTTCGGCGATGGAGACCTGCTCCAGGACGCGTTTCGCCTCGTCAAAATAGACCCGCCCGGCGTCGGTCAGGCTCTGGCGGCGGGTATTGCGCTCAAGAAGACGGGTATTAAGCTGCCGCTCGATCAGCGCGATATATTTCCCGACCATCACCGCCGACATCTCGAGCCGCGCTGCGGCTTCGGTAAAGCTTCCGCACTCCACGACCGCAATAAAGGTCTCCATCGCCCGCAGCTTATCCATATTACAAACCCCTGGTTAGCAATCATTTAACTTTTAGCCAGTTTATCCGATATTTGTTTTATTAAAGAATAGCCTCTCACCCGAGAGAGGAACCTGCTATGAAAATCATCATTATTGGCGCCAGCGGTACCGTTGGCCGCGCGGTTGCGCAAGAATTAAACCAGCGTCATGAAGTCATTCGCGTCGGCCGCACTCAGGGCGACTATCAGGTCGATATCACCTCACAGCAGAGCGTGCAGAACCTGTTTGCGAAAACCGGTCGGGTAGACGCGATTGTTTCCGCCACCGGCAATCTCTTCTTTGGCCCGCTGGCGACCATGACCGACGGCGATTTCAACCAGGGCCTACAGGATAAACTCCTGGGGCAGATTCGCCTGGCGCTGACCGGCCAGCATTATCTGAACGACGGCGGATCTATTACGCTGATTAGCGGGATCGTCGCCCATGAGCCCATCGCTCAGGGCGTCAATGCAACCACCGTCAACGCCGGGCTGGAAGGATTCGTTCGCGCCGCCGCCTGCGAACTGCCGCGCGGAATACGTATTAACCTGATTAGCCCCACCGTATTAACGGAATCGGCGGCAGCCTACGACGGTTTCTTCCCCGGTTTTACCAGCGTCCCCGCCGCCAGCGTGGCTCAGGCCTACCGCCGCAGCGTAGAAGGCGTTCAGAGCGGACGGATCTATAAGGTCGGCTACTGACCGGTGCCGCTGCGGGCCGGAATTACGCTGCCGGCCCGCGACGGCGCTTACATCCTGTTTCATCAACGGCTACACTGATCCTTCAATTTGCCTTTTTGAATGACTCATGTTGAAGAAACTCGTTTTTATTGCCCCGCTTTTGGCGCTTATCGCTCTACTTATCTGGTGGTTCACGCCCCGCTACGCCGAAGAGGACGTCGCGTACTACCGCTCCGTCTTCTGCGTTATTGACCATCAGGACAGCCGTGCGTTTCTCCGCGATATGGAAAATATGATTGAAGGCGGCAATTCGGATTATGCGCTGCATAAGACCCACTACGTGCCCGCTCTGGGCCAACGGATGCTGGACACCTGGCAGCAGTTGACGCCGGAAGAGCAGAAAAGTATCAGCCAGGACCAGCAGCGCTGTCGCCAGCTGATGAGCGAAAAGCAGCGCCCGGATTAAGGCGTATTACTGCGCAAAATGACTCGCTGACAATAATAGAAAATAACATTCTGCTGCGACGAGCGGAATGTTAAACATAAACATGGCGAATGAATAACAGTATTTAGCGCGCGAAAAAGTTATATTTAATCGATATCCCGACGTTATTATCACCCTATTTATTTTAAAAAAATCGTTCTGGAAATAATTCCGTCACAATCTCCTCTTATATTTCCAAGCCTTAATAAACAGTAAATTATAACCAATAATTATCGAGGCTTATTTTGATTCGCTATATTCCCGTTTCGCTCTCTCTGGTCGCCGCCGGCGTTTCCGGCGTGCTCTACGCTGCGCCGATAAATACGCCCGTACTCGCTACGATGGATAATTTCCGCGATATCGCTGGCACGACGTCTGTTTATACCACCAGCCACGACGGCACCCTGCGCACCGGCGTTTTTTATCGTTCTAATGCCCTGGCATTATCCTCCGCGGACCAGGCGACGCTGAGCACGCTCGGTATCAGCGATGTTTATGATTTGCGCACGGCCAGCGAAATCGCCAGCAGCCCGGACGTGATGCCCGACGGGGCGCGATATACCCATATTGATATCATCGGCAACACCGCTTCGGGCAGCAACATCACCTCAATAACGTTCAGTAGCGCCGCTGAAGCCAAAGCGATGATGCAGCAGACCAACGTCTCCTTCGTCAGCGATGCCGGGATGCGCGCCCGGTTCACCACGCTATTTAACGATCTGGCCAGCGCCGACGGCGCAGCGCTGTTCCATTGTACCGCGGGCAAGGACCGCACCGGCTGGACCGCCGCGATGCTGCTGAGCATTGCCGGCGTCGATGAGGGGACCATTATGGAAAACTACCTCGCCACCAACGACTATACCCGCCAGCGCGTCGAAGCGACCCTGGCGATGATGCCCCCCGCCATGGCGGCGATTTACGAGCCGCTGCTGGGCGTCGATGCCAGCTATCTTCAGGCCGGGCTGGATGAAATCATCCGCGAGTACGGATCGGTAGATAACTATCTGAAGCAGGGCCTGGGGCTGTCGCAGGAGACGCTCTACGTCCTGCGCGGCAAAATGGTGCAGTACGGCCAGCTGCCGGGACAAAGCGAACTGCGGGGGAATGCGGCGCAGGGCGCTGCGCTGCTTAACGCCCTGCAAAACAGCGAGCTATCGGGCCGCTACACCGACTATAACTATTATCTGCAATCGGCCATTGATGCCGGAACCCTCGGCGGCGTGGAGACTCAGGTCGGCGGGCAGATTTACGCGGACGCCGCCAGCTACCTGCTGCGCAGCGGCTCGCGATTAGACAGGGCGTTAACGCCGAATATTGATAGCCGTCAGCTGCGGGATGGGGAAGGAAAACTGTGGCTGACCGGGCTTAGCGGCTATCTTGGCACCGATGGTTCCGCCCGCGCCGCCAGCAGTAATGAGCATACCACCGGCTCGCTGCTGGGCTATACCTGGCGGTTTAACGCGCAGCTTAGCGGCTACGGCACTCTGGGATATAGCTGGGGCTCGCTGGGCAGCGCCAGCGCCGATGCGGATGCCAACACCACTCTGCTGGGGTTCGGCGGTCGCTATGCTTTTGAGGATTTAAATCATGGCCTCTTTGCCGCCGCCGATCTTAACGCAGGCTGGATCGATTATAGCAGTACGCGCCGGCTGAATGGCGGGCTGGGTACGGCCACCGGCGATACCCGTGGCCAGCTGGTTGGCGGCACGCTGCGCCTCGGCTACGTCAGTCCGCTCGATTTTGCCAGCGTTGAGTACGCCGTCGGGACCCGCCTGACCCACCTGCGGATGGACGCTTTCCGCGAAAGCGGCAGCGAGCTGGCGCTCAACGTCGACCGCGTCAGTGAAAATAACGCCAGCGGTATTGCCAATGTGAGTATCGCATTTCATTCGCAAAACGGCGGCGGCTGGCGCTTCACGCCGGCGATAAATATCGGCTATGAACACAGTTTCAGCGGCCCTTCGGTACGCACTCAGGGACAGGTTTATCACTATGAGGTCGTACAGAACGCGGCCTTCGATAGCCGTGACATGGTCAACGCTGGCGCCAGCTTGAGCATCACGCGCGGTGCGCTGAGCCTGAACCTTGGCGGCCAGGCTGACGTCGCCAGCGGCGGCGACAGCCACGGCTACAGCGGCAGCCTTAGCGTGGGCTACGCCTTTTAAACATCCCCAGCAGGCCGCCGCCGCGGGCGGCTTGCTCTTAGCCACGAAATTGCAAAGCGGTTAAACATACACCGCCGAGGATCGGCGCATTTTTCGCCGCCATGGGCAAAACGAAACGCTGGCAGGAAAGGTAAAACAGAAATTATGTTTCAATCCGCTACTGGCAGCGGCAATCATCAATCTGATGCATGATTGTCCTTACCATAAAAAGTAGTTGATCTGGTATCGACAAGCTCTTATTTTGCTTCTCAGTTTTTAAACGAGATGAAACTGATGCCTACTATTACAGCCAGTAGTATGAAAGAAGCAAAAGAGTTAATGAATTGTGGGAAGTACAAAGAAATCGTTCTCAATTTCGATATTGATGCTGACGATTTTTTCACCCTCGCAACATCCCAGTCAGGAACAAAAGTCACCATCACAGACAGAAATAATCGCTCATCGGTCAAAGCAGAAAAATAATAAAAACCCCTGAGGCTCTTCTTATGCTGTTAGCTATTGGTACCGTCGCTGTTGCTTTTCTTTCCACGTTGATGCTGATCTGGCTTGACGATCGCATTACCGACCAGGATTAACGACCCGGGCCGGCGATAAGCCGCAAAACCGCCCGCCTCTGTGTTTCTCTCGCCCGTAGCCATCGGCTGCGGGCGATTCAAAAAACCCGCCAATCCCGTTTTCACATTACGCACTGATGATTTTCGCCCGCCGGGCAGGTCATGCATTCGCATAAAAACAGGGGCTTAAAGAAGAAAACGAGAAGGGAGCCCCGCGCCGCCGACGGCGCGGAGCACGGCGATTACAGCGACTTCGCCAGGCGCTCGACGGCGGTCATCAGACCCTCTGTCGACACCGTCGAGTAGGACAGGCGCAGCGTGCGGGTATCCGGGTTATCGTTATAGAACGCTTCTCCTGGTACGTAGACCACGCCATTTTCCAGCGTTTTCTTCATCCATTCCATGGTATCGAACGGATAACGGAAGCGAGCCCACAGGAACATACCGCCTTTAGGACGGCTGAACGCCAGATGCTCGCCAAGCTGCGATTCCAGCGCGTCGGCCAGCGCCACGCACTTCTTGCGGTAATCTTCGCGGATCAGGGCAATCTGGCTTTCCAGGCGGTTCATGCTCAGGTATTCCGCGGTGATGACCTGCGAGAGCATATTAGTGTGCAGATCCGCCGCCTGTTTAACGATCACCGTCTGCTGCGCCAGCCAGTCCGGCATCACGATCCAGCCAATACGCATCCCCGGCGCGAGGATCTTGGAGAAGGTGGAGGTATAAACCACCTGATCTTCACAGCCCAGCTCAACCGCATACTGATACAGCGGACGGCGTACTTCATCAGTGAAGCTGATTTCACCGTACGGATCGTCTTCGATAATGACGAAGTCGTGCTTTTTCGCCAGCTCAACCAGGCGGCGGCGACGCGCTTCGCTCAGGGTTTTCCCGCCGGGGTTGCCAAACGTCGGTACCAGGTAAACGGCTTTCACACGCGTGGTTTCCAGCAGATCGGCCAGCTGTTCCACCAGCATGCCGTCATCGTCGGTATCCACGCTGAGAATATTGGCCTGCGCCAGCTGGAAGACCTGCAGCGCCGCCAGATAGGTCGGACGCTCAACGACAATCGCATCACCCGGATCGAGCAGAGTGCGGGCGACGATATCCAGCGACTGCTGCGAACCGGAAGTGATATAGACATGACTTGCCGAGCAGGCCACGCCGCGCGCCTGACACAGTTCGCTAACGGCCTGACGCAGCGGCGGATAACCTTCGGTCAAACCGTACTGGAACGCATCGTTAAAGCGCCCGTTCATCACCTGTTGCACCGCCAGGTTCAGGCCTTCGGTATCAAAAAGCTCCGGGGCCGGAATACCGCCGCCCAGAGAGATAACGCCGGGCAGCTTACTATGCTTGAGGAGTTCGCGGACGGCGGAGGGCTTAAGTTCACCCGCGCGGGCGGCGAGTCGCCGATCGTGCATACTATTTTCCTTTTCTGTCTTGTTGTTGTGATGTTTTATCTATTTTTACCGTTCATTCCCCCGGTCGCACTATGCTCACTGGGGCTACGGGTTCGTATGTTCGGTAGCCCGGACAGATGCGCAGCATCGCCTCCGGGTTATTCTTCAGCATCCTGCGGCCTTCCCCCGGGGGCGGCGCGATGCGCCTTGCCCGGGCTACAAATGCCGCAGGTAACGAGAACCGCAGCCCGGATAAGGCGCTCACCGCCGCAATCCGGGGCCAAACTTAACGGCTATCTGTGTCTTTTAGCACGATTAACGGCTCAATATCGCTCTCTTTTTTAACCACCAGAGAATCATCTCCGCGCAGGCAGGTCCCGCCGTAGTTACCGCCGACGGTGAAGGTGCAAACCTGGATGTATTTGCCATCCACTTTTGGCAGGCACCACAGCTGCTGGTAGATATTTTTGCGGTCGAAAAACTGGCCGCTGGTTTTATCCAGCACTTCGTCCTGCGGGCCTATCAGGTCGATATTGTTGCCGCAGCGGCCCGAGATAGGCTTAACCGCATAGCCGCTTTCCGCCAGCTGCTCGTTGACCACAAAATCCGTATCCAGAAGATAGCGATGATTGGGGAACAGCGACCACAGCACCGGCAAAATCGCCTTGTTGCCGGGGATGACCGTCCACAGCGGCTCGAAGACTAATACTTCCGGGCGCAGCAGAACGTCTATCAGGCGCACTTCATTATTCGGGTGTCCGGTACGTATCGGCACCGCCGCGTACTCATCGGCGCTGACTTCCCGCACCTGCTCAATAGCGGTCTCCCATGCCCAGGTTTTCCAGACGCAGTTGACCAGACGCCCGTCGGCATCAATCAGCTGCCCGGCGGCATCCCAGCGCAGCTCATCTAGGCCAAACAGAATTTTGCTCTCGAAGCCGGCCTGGGTCAGCGAACGCTGGATAAACTGCGCGTGGTAGTTCTCCTCCAGATCCTTATCCTGCATGATGTGCACGAAAGGACGCGCCCGGCTGTGCTTCCACGCTCCGGCCAGCTCATCCAGCAGATTTTCCGCCGGGTTGTGACCGGTGCCGTAGTAGCCCTGCTTCAGCCACTGCTCGAGGATCAGCCCGCCTTCGGTATGGCAGGACGCGGAATCGGCGTTGTACTCATACACCTTGAGCCCGCGCTCATCCATACAGAAATCCATGCGGCCGGTAATCATATGATGGCGACGGCGCTGCCACGAGAGGCGCAGACGCGGCCAGAGAATTTTCGGAATATCGAACAGCGCCAGCAGGCTGTCATCCTTCATCACCTTGTCGGTGGCGTGCAGGTACATCAGATGCAGCTCATTGGTGGCTTTGATAAGCTCCTGCTCGGCGCTTTCGGTGATGGTGAAATACTGGTAAGGGTCTTTATTGATGACGTGGCCGTTGGCTTCCACGTAGGCTTTTTGCAGTGAATCTTTCTCGTTGAGCCAGTTGCCGCGGTATTGGCCTTTATTCGGCAGACGCGCGCCTTTGATGGCCATCGCCTCACCCGGCAGCACCGGCTGCGGCAGGCTGTGCTCGGTATCGGCGGTTTGAATCATCCAGCCGAGGATTTCGGTATCGGCAAAGGTGTCTTTAATCGTGTAGAGGCCGTTTTTCACTTCCAGCGTCAGCTCGCGGGTCCACTGCTGGCCCTGCGGCAGCGGCGAGTGAATGACGTTCTGTTCGGCGATCCTGACCTTATTCCCTATCAGTTGCGTAATCACCGCCACGTGGCCCGTGTGCTTAAACTCGCCGCCTTTCTGCCAGATCAGCAGTGAGCCGGCGAGAGGCGGACGGCGGGAGCCGTTGGCGAACGCCTGCAGCGGCAGAATATTGTCGTTGACCACCTCGCGGAGAAAACGCAGGGAGAAGATTTCGTAGGCCATGCCGACGTCGGTGAAAACAAAACCGTAGGTGAGGAACAGAAAGCGGCGCGCGAACTCCACGCACTGCCATTTGTGCCCCATATACTCATTACCGATATAGCTGCGGAACGTGGCGTCATCCGGATAATCTTGCGGATTTAAGCTACTGTAATTAGAAGAATAAATCGCCACGCCGCCCGGTGCGTAGCCTAATAGTGTACCAAACGGGGCGTCACTGCTTGTGGAACCTTTGCTCATTTAGCCTGACCTCAAATTAATGCAGCCCGGGCAGTTGGCGAAACAAAACTCCCTCTTCTTATCCTGCCGCAGGCACTTACCAGACAGAGGTGGAATGATGATACCACTCATTCGATTCGCTAATCGTGCCCTTAAGGAAAATAAGCCTGCGCCCCCGGGCAAAAGTGATATCGTTATTTGAGATAAAAAAACAATCAGGAGTCGACAATGAGCATACCATCGCATCTGACCGCCCAACCGCTGGTCTGGGGGCATGGCCCCCGCACCTTTGAGGTGTTCCTCGAACCCACCTGTCCTTTCTCCGTGCGGGCATTTAATAAGCTTGATGACCTGCTGGATGAAGTTGGCGCGGATAACGTGACGATCAAAATTCGTCTGCAGTCTCAACCGTGGCATCTGTTTTCCGGCGTCATCGTCCGCTGCGTTCTCGCCGCGTCCACCCTGCCGCACGGCCGCGAGCAGGCGCATAAGGTGCTTAAAGCCGTCGCCGACCACCGCGAAGAGTTTGAGTTTACCGACCACTGCAGCGGGCCGAACATGAACGCCACGCCGCAGCAGATTATCGAGCGTATCGAACGCTATAGCCACGTCTCGCTGGCCGCGGCGTTTGCCCGCCCGGAGCTGCAAAACGAGATCAAATGGCATAGCAAGTACGCGCGCCAGAACGGCATCCACGTGTCGCCGACCTTTATGGTTAACGGCCTGGTGCAGGCGGATCTCGGCAGCGGCGACGACGTCAGCGTATGGGCCGCGCGGATTCTGGCTTAGTACGACTCTCCCGCGCCGGCGCGGTAACGCCAGCGACACGACATCAACACCTCACTAAAAAGGCAGATCAGCATGTCAGAGAATAACTACCAGCCACCTAAAGTGTGGGAATGGAAGCAAAACAACGGCGGCGCATTCGCCAATATCAACCGTCCCGTCTCCGGCGCAACGCACGATCGGGAGCTGCCGGTGGGCGCGCATCCGCTTCAGCTCTATTCGCTGGGGACGCCCAACGGCCAGAAAGTGACCATTATGCTGGAAGAGCTGCTGGCGTTAGGCGTCAGCGGCGCGGAGTACGACGCCTGGCTGATTCGCATCGGCGAAGGCGATCAGTTCTCCAGCGGCTTTGTCGAGGTTAATCCGAACTCAAAAATCCCCGCGCTCCGCGACCACTCCACCACTCCGCCGACCCGCGTTTTTGAATCCGGCAGCATCCTGCTCTATCTGGCGGAAAAGTTCGGCTTCTTCCTGCCCAAAGATCCGGCAGGCCGCGCCGAAACCCTCAACTGGCTGTTCTGGCTGCAGGGCTCGGCCCCGTTCCTCGGCGGCGGCTTTGGCCACTTCTTCAGCTATGCGCCGGTGAAAATCGAATACGCGATCGACCGCTTTACGATGGAAGCCAAGCGCCAGCTTGACGTGCTGGACAAGCAGCTTGCCCGCGGCCGTTTTGTGGCAGGAGAGGAGTACACCATCGCCGACATGGCCATCTGGCCGTGGTACGGCAACGTGGTGCTGGGGAATGTTTACAACGCCGCCGAGTTCCTGGATGCCGGTAGCTATAAAAACGTGCTGCGCTGGGCGCAGGATGTGGGTAAGCGCCCCGCCGTTCAGCGCGGGCGGATGGTTAACCGCACCTCAGGCCCGCTCAACGAGCAGCTTCACGAGCGCCATGACGCCAGCGACTTCGACACGCAAACCGAAGATAAACGCCAGGCGTAGCGCCCATGCCCGCCGGAGGCTTCCGCCTCCGGTTTTTAGCGCAAATACTTCTCAAACCACGCCAGCGTGCGTTGCCAGGCCAGGTCAGCCGCGGCCCGGTCGTAGCGCGGCGTGGAGTCATTATGAAAGCCGTGGTTAACACCCTGATAAATATAGGCCTCGTAGACTTTATTGTGTGCCTTCAGCGCTTTTTCATAGGCGGGCCAGCCTTCATTAATGCCGCTATCGAGTCCGGCATAATGCAGCAGCAGCGGCGCTTTAATTTTATCGACCTCATTCAGCGGCGGCTGGCGGCCGTAAAACGGCACCGCGCAGGCCAGCTCAGGGATCGCCACCGCCGCCGCGTTGCTGACGCCGCCGCCGTAGCAGAACCCGGTGATACCGACCTTCCCCGTCGCCTGCGGATGCTTCGCCATAAACGCGACCGCCGCAAAGAAATCATTCATCAGCTTCACGGGATCGACTTTCTGCTGTAGCGCGCGGCCTTCATCATCATTACCGGGATAGCCGCCGACGGAACTCAGGCCATCCGGCGCCAGCGCGATATAGCCCGCTTTCGCCACCCGCCGGGCAACGTCTTCAATATAGGGATTCAGGCCGCGATTCTCATGAACCACCACCACGGCGGGCGCTTTGTCGGCTATTTTCGCCGGCGTCACCTGATAAGCCCGCACTTCGCCGTGGCCGTCAGGAGAAGGGTAATGAATATACTCCGGGCGGATATCCGGGTCGGTAAACGCCACCTGCTCCGCCAGAGCATAGTCGGGCTTCAGCAGGTTAAACAGCGCCAGCGCGGTCATCCCGCCGACGGTATACTTCCCCGCCAGCTGGAGAAACTCGCGTTTGCTGATTTTGCCGTGGGCGTAGTAGTCATAGTATTCGAGCAGCTGCTGCGGAAAATCTTTGGCCGTTAGTCGCGTCATCACCCTGCCTCCGTTATTAAGCGCCCTTTAAGCAAAGCAGAAGCCCGGACATACGCCAGCGGAGAAAAGCAGAAACGGGGAGTAAAAAGCCCAGCGGCCAACACCGCCGGGAGAGGAGGGATCAGTGTTTCACTTTGGTCAGACGATCGAGGTAGCCCATCACAAAGGCCGACAGCACAAAGGTCAGGTGGATGATGACGTACCACATCAGCTTATTGTCCGGGACGTTTTTCGCATCCATAAACACCCGCAGCAGATGAATGGAAGAGATCGCCACGATGGAGGCGGCAACCTTATTTTTCAGCGAAGTGGCGTCCATTTTGCCCAGCCAGCTGAGCTTCTCCTTGCCCTCGTTGATATCCAGCTGGGAAACAAAATTTTCATAGCCGGAGAACATCACCATCACCAGCAGACCGCCCACCAGGGTCATATCCACCAGCGACAGCAGGGTCAGAATCATATCCGACTCACTGACGCTGAAAATATGCGGCAGTATGTGGAAGATCTCCTGAAAAAATTTGATCGTCAGCGCAATCAAACCGAGCGAAAGGCCAAAATAAACCGGCGCCAGCAGCCAGCGCGAGGCGTACATAGCATTTTCCAGAAAGCGTTCCATAAGATCCTGTCAGTTAACATAAACGGCCGCCATTATACCGCAACAGGGCAACGTTATAGCAACAGGCGTCCAACAAGAGAGCGATTCGAGGAGATAAAAAAGCTGGCGCAAGGCCAGCCTGAGAAGATGGGTGGAGAGAGGTTACTTCGCTTTGACGGTTTCTTCGCCCACCAGGCCAATCTTCAGATAGCCCGCCTGGTGCAGGGTATCCATAACCTTCATCATCGTCTCGTAGTCCACGGTTTTATCCGCGCGGAAGAAGACGGTGGTGTCTTTCTTGCCTTCGGTCAGCGCATCCAGCGAGGCGATCATGCTCTCGTCGGTAATGGGGTCATTGCCGAGGAACATGGTTTTATCCGCCTTCACCGACAGATAGATCGGCTTTTCCGGACGCGGCTGCGGCTGGCTGGAGGAAGCAGGCAGATTCACCTTCACGTCGACGGTAGCCAGCGGCGCCGCCACCATAAAGATGATTAACAGCACCAGCATGACGTCGATAAACGGCGTCACGTTGATGTCGTGCATTTCGCCGTTATCATCGAGGTTTTCGTTAAAATGCATCGCCATAAAGCATTAACCTACGCGTAGTTTCTGGGCGGTACGTACCGGCTTAACGCCGCTGGCGCTCAGGTCCAGGTCGCGGCTTTGCAGCAGCAGAACCTGGGCGGCGACATCGCCAAGGGACGCTTTGTAGCTGGCGATCATGCGGGCAAAAATGTTGTAGATGACCACCGCCGGAATCGCAGCGAACAGGCCAATTGCCGTGGCCAGCAGCGCTTCCGCGATACCCGGAGCAACCACCGCCAGGTTAGTGGTCTGGGTCTGGGCAATCCCGATAAAGCTGTTCATGATGCCCCAGACGGTACCAAACAGGCCGACGAACGGGGAAATCGCGCCGATGGTCGCCAGATAACCGTTGCCGCGTCCCATGTAACGACCTACCGCCGCCACGCGACGCTCCAGTCGGAAACCGGTACGTTCTTTAATGCCTTCGTTATCTTCAGAACCTGCGGAAAGCTCCAGCTCGTTCTGCGCCTCGTTGATCAAGCGCGAGGTCAGGCTTTTCGCATCGAAACCGTTAGCGATATCGCTGGCCTGGTCGAGAGAGCGTGCTTCAGCAACCAGCAGCTGTTCGCGCTTGAGGCGACGCTTGCTGGCCAGGATCTCTGCGCCTTTGCCGAAAAAGATAGCCCATGTGACTACCGACGCCAGAATCAGGCCGATCATCACAACCTTAACGACAATATCGGCATGATGATACATACCCCAAACGGAGAGATCCGCCTGCATCAAATTATTACCCACACTGTATCTCCAGGACGTAAATCACAAAATCTGCGCACAATAATATCAAAACGACATCGAATTGATAGTGGTTCTCATTAGTATTTACACTGTGCAGCAAATCACGTTTATTTTCCTTGCGCTTACGCAGTAAAAAAGTTGCTGACCCCGCCGTTGATAAAATTTTTACCTGTATCCGCCGCGACCCGGTACATCAACGGGTATTCATGTTAGTTTAGACGTCCAGACGTATAAAAACAGGTTATCTGAACATGGCTGATAAACATCTTGATACTGCGCTGGTTCACGCCGGGCGCAGCAAAAAATACACCCTGGGCTCGGTAAACAGCGTCATTCAGCGCGCCTCATCGCTGGTTTTCGACACCGTCGAAGCGAAAAAGCACGCGACGCGCAACCGCGCCAAAGGCGAGCTGTTCTACGGGCGTCGCGGGACGCTGACCCATTTCTCCCTGCAGGAAGCGATGTGCGAGCTGGAAGGCGGCGCCGGCTGCGCCCTCTTCCCCTGCGGCGCGGCGGCGGTCGCGAATACCATTCTGGCGTTCGTCGAGCAGGGCGACCATATTCTGGTGACCAACACCGCCTATGAGCCTACCCAGGATTTCTGTACGAAAATTCTCGCCAAACTCGGCGTCACCACCGGCTGGTTCGACCCGCTCATCGGCGGCGATATCGCCCGTCTGGTGCAGCCGAACACCCGCGTGGTGTTCCTCGAATCCCCCGGCTCCATCACCATGGAAGTCCATGATGTTCCGGCGATCGTCGCGGCGGTACGTCGCGTCGCTCCCGAAGCCATCATTATGATCGACAACACCTGGGCGGCGGGCGTGCTGTTTAAAGCGCTGGAGTTTGGTATCGATATCTCCATTCAGGCCGGCACCAAATATCTGATCGGCCATTCCGACGCGATGGTGGGTACCGCCGTGTCCAATGAGCGCTGCTGGGCGCAGCTGCGCGAAAACGCCTATCTGATGGGGCAAATGGTGGATGCCGATACCGCCTATATGACCAGCCGCGGCCTGCGCACCTTAGCGGTACGCCTGCGTCAGCACCATGAAAGCAGCCTGCAGATTGCCGAATGGCTGGCGCAGCATCCGCAGGTGGCGCGCGTGAATCATCCCGCCCTGCCCGGCAGCAAAGGCCATGAGTACTGGAAGCGCGACTTCACCGGCAGCAGCGGTCTGTTCTCTTTCGTGCTCAATAAACGCCTGACCGACGCCGAACTCTCCGCTTATCTGGACCACTTCAGCTTGTTCAGCATGGCCTACTCCTGGGGCGGCTTTGAATCGCTGATTTTAGCCAACCAGCCGGAACACATTGCCGCAATCCGTCCTGATGCTGAAGTTGATTTCAGCGGCACGCTGATCCGCCTTCATGTCGGGTTAGAAAATGTTACCGATCTGCTGGATGATTTAGCGGCGGGCTTCGCGCGTATCGTGTAAAGTGACGGTCAGTGGCAACAATAGCGGACGTTTTTTAGAAAAACGGCCGCTTTAGTTGCGCCCGGGATCAAGGTGCCCGAGCCTCTTCAGGAGTACACTAGACAAAAAACACGGTACCACTTAGGAAAGTCCATGGTTGTCATTCAAGAAATTGTCGCCGCGCTGTGGCAGCATGATTTTGCCGCGTTGGCAAACCCCCACGTTGTGGGCGTTGTATATCTGGTCATGTTCGCAACCCTGTTTCTGGAAAACGGTCTGCTGCCCGCCTCATTTTTACCGGGCGATAGCCTGCTGCTGCTCGCCGGGGCGCTCATCGCCAAAGGCGTAATGGACTTTGTACCTACGGTCGCCATTTTAACCGCCGCGGCCAGCCTCGGCTGCTGGCTGAGCTATATCCAGGGGCGCTGGCTGGGTAACACCGTTACGGTTAAGCGCTGGCTTGGGCATCTGCCGCATAAGTACCATCAGCGGGCAACCTGCATGTTTGACAAACACGGCCTGCTGGCGCTGCTGGCCGGGCGTTTCCTGGCGTTTGTTCGCACCCTGCTGCCCACCATGGCGGGCATTTCCGGGCTGCCAAACCGCCGCTTCCAGTTCTTCAACTGGCTGAGCGCGCTGCTGTGGGTTGGCGTAGTCACCGGTCTGGGCTATGCGCTGAGCATGATTCCCTTCGTTAAGCGCCATGAAGATCAGGTTATGACCTGCCTGATGATTCTGCCTATCGCGCTGCTGATCGCCGGGCTGCTCGGTACGGTTATCGTGGTGATTAAAAAGAAATACTGTAACGCCTGATCGTTTACCGGGGCGGCGCGAATTCGCCGCCCTTACATCGTTCGTCACATCCCCTGAATCGTTCTGATACGCGCCGCATCCTCCCCCGGCGTCATGCCGAAATAACGCTTAAACTCGCGGCTGAACTGCGACGCGCTTTCATACCCCACCCGCATCGCCGCCGCGCTGGCCTTCATACCATCGTGGATCATCAGCATGCGCGCTTTATGCAGGCGATAGGTTTTCAGGTACTGCAGCGGGGAGGTGCTGGTGACCGATTTAAAGTTATGGTGAAACGCCGAGACGCTCATATTCGCTTCCGCCGCCAGCTGATCGACGCTGAGGTTCTCTGTGTACTGGCTTTCAATGCGCTTCAATACGCGGCTAATCAGGCTGAAGTGGGTCTGACGACTGACCAGCGCCAGCAGCGCCCCCCCGCACGGCCCGGTCAGCACGTGATAGAGAATTTCGCGGATAATCTGTTTGCCAAGAATGCGCGCGTCCAGCGGGCGCTCCATGACATCCAGCAGGCGCTCCGCCGCGCACAATATCTCTTCGGACAGCACCGCAGAGTTGATCCCGCTCGACGCCATGGACGGCTGAAACTGCTCATCTTCCCCGATATCCATCAGCAGTTCTTGCAGCTGAAGAATATCGACGTTCAGCCGAATCCCCGCCAGCGGGACTTCCGGAGTGGCGAAGGTTTCGCATTCAAACGGCAGCGGTACCGTCAGCAGCAGATACTCATTGGTGTCATAGCGAAAGGTACGCTCGTTAATGTAGCCAATTTTATGCCCGGAAAAGAGAAAAACGATCCCCGGCTGATACATAACCGGCGTGCGCGTCCCCGGCTGGGTACCGTACAGCAGGCGAATATCCGGCAGCAGAGCATTAAGAATTTCTTCTTTATCTTTCAGCTGATTAACCTTATGCGTTAATAGCTGGCATATCTCAGCGCGGTTCATTTATCGTGCTTCTCCGAACGTTTTTATACCTTCGCATTGTGCGCACTTCCGGCGAATTTCTCCAGCCCCAAGGAGAAATGGGCAAGACAACGGCAGGAATGTGCATTGAGGGGAACGGCCCGCGGGAACACAATGTCCGTCATCTGGCAGAGGTATTGTCTCTGTTGGCGGTTTTATCTATTTGAGGGCACCAGCCATGAATAATTTCGACCTACATACCCCAACCCGCATTCTGTTCGGTAAAGGCGTGATTGAAAATCTGCGCGATCAAATCCCGGCGGATGCACGCGTGCTTGTCACCTACGGCGGCGGTAGCGTGAAGAAAACCGGCGTGCTTGATCAGGTTCTGAGCGCGCTGAACGGCATTGACGTTCGGGAATTTGGCGGCATCGAGCCAAACCCGTCCTACGAAACGCTGATGAACGCGGTGAAAATCGCGCGTGATGAAAAGATCACTTTCCTGTTGGCGGTGGGCGGCGGCTCCGTTCTCGACGGCACCAAATTCATCGCCGCGGCGGCCCACTACGATTCTAGTATCGATCCGTGGGAAATTCTCGAAACCTACGGCAGCAAAGTGGCCAGCGCTATCCCGATGGGCTCCGTGCTGACGCTGCCGGCGACCGGTTCCGAATCCAATAAAGGCGCGGTGATCTCGCGTAAAACCACCGGCGACAAACGCGCGTTTATGTCCACCCACGTCCAGCCGGTGTTCGCTATTCTGGATCCGGTTTACACTTACACCCTGCCGCCGCGCCAGGTGGCTAACGGCGTCGTTGACGCATTTGTCCATACCGTTGAGCAGTACGTCACCTATCCGGTCGACGGCAAAATCCAGGACCGCTTTGCCGAAGGTATTCTGCTGACCCTGGTGGAAGACGGCCCGAAAGCGCTGAAAGAGCCGGAAAACTACGACGTTCGCGCCAATATTATGTGGGCGGCCACCCAGGCGCTGAACGGCCTGATTGGCGCAGGCGTGCCGCAGGACTGGGCGACCCATATGCTCGGCCACGAGCTGACCGCCATGCACGGTCTCGATCACGCCCAGACGCTGGCTATCGTTCTGCCGGCCCTGTGGAATGAAAAACGCGATGCTAAACGCGCCAAGCTGCTGCAGTACGGCGCCCGCGTCTGGAACATCACCGAAGGTTCCGAGGAAGAGCGCATTGACGCCGCCATCGCCGCAACGCGTGATTTCTTCGAACAGATGGGCGTCCCGACGCGCCTTTCCGCCTACGGTCTGGATGGCAGCTCCATCCCGGCGCTGCTGGCGAAACTGGAAGAGCACGGCATGACCCAGCTCGGTGAAAATCAGGATATTACGCTGGACGTCAGCCGCCGTATTTACGAGGCTGCGCGCTAATCAACGCCCTCTCCGACGCGTAAACTCGCGCAAAGGAGAGGAGTTTAACTACCGTTTTTAGCTATTTCGTCCAGACTTAATGCTACCCCTCGGCGGAATTTATTCCGCTGAGTTCATTAACAGGAGGAAGGCATGACACATCCAACCGTTATAAAACTACACGACGGCAACCTGATGCCGCAGCTGGGGCTCGGCGTGTGGAAAGCAGGCAACGAGGAAGTCGTCTCCGCCATTCATAAGGCGCTGGAAGTCGGTTATCGCTCGTTTGACACCGCCGCCGTGTACCAGAATGAAACCGGCGTCGGCAATGCGTTAAGCAGCGCAGGCGTCGCCCGCGATGAGCTGTTCGTCACCACGAAACTGTGGAATGACGATCAAAAACAGCCCAAAGAAGCGCTGCAGGAAAGCCTTAAAAAACTGAAGCTCGACTACGTCGACTTATACCTCATTCACTGGCCGGTTCCGGCAACTAACCATTACGTCGACGCCTGGAAAAGCTTAATTGAGCTACAGCGGCAGGGGCTGGCAAAAAGCATCGGCGTCTGTAATTTCCAGGTTCATCATCTGCAAAAAATCATCGATGAAACCGGCGTCGCTCCGGTGATAAACCAGATTGAACTTCACCCGCTGATGCAGCAGCGCCAGCTTCACGCCTGGAATGCGACGCATAAGATCCAGACCGAGTCCTGGAGCCCGCTTGCGCAGGGCGGCGAAGGGGTATTCGATCAGAAAATTATTCGTCAACTGGCGGATAAATACGGTAAAACCCCGGCGCAGATCGTTATCCGCTGGCATCTCGACAGCGGCCTGGTGGTGATCCCGAAATCGGTGACGCCATCGCGCATTGCCGAGAATTTTAACGTCTGGGACTTCCGTCTTGATAAAGATGAATTGAGTGAAATCACTAAACTGGACCAGAACAAACGCCTGGGGCCAGACCCGGATCAGTTCGGCGGTTAACCTTTCCTGCTCCGTCGGCTTCCGGCGGAGCATCGCTTTGCTATCTGGCTAAAACCACGTACATTCAGGGTTTATTGCAATCAAATGGATGCGTGCTGATGAGCTGTATTTTCTGCCAAATTGTTGAGGGGAAAGCCCCCTGCCATAAGGTGTGGGAAGATGAACACCACCTCGCCTTTCTCTCTATTTTCCCTAATACCGACGGTTTTACGGTCGTGATCCCGAAGAAGCACTACCCCAGCTATGCGTTTGATATGCCGCCGCAGGCATTGGCCGATCTGGTGCTGGCGACGCAGAAGGTGGCGAAGCTTCTGGATAAAGCCTTTGATGACGTGGGCCGTACGGGGATGTTTTTTGAAGGCTATGGCGTTGATCATGTCCACAGCAAACTCAGCCCGATGCACGGCACCGGGGATATGACCCAATGGCGGCCTATCGAGTCGCGTCAGACTAAGTTTTTTGCGCAATATGAAGGCTATCTCTCCTCCCACGATCATGAGCGGGCGGATGATGAAAAGCTGGCGGCGCTGGCGGCCAGAATCAGAGAAGCCTAGCCATAGAATTTGCTTTGCCGTTTGGCAAGCTGCTGACCGGGCCCGGAATTATCAGGCCCGGTCATACAGAAGCGCCAGCGGGCAGGCAGCCGAATTAACGACCGGCGACCTTACCGCGTTTTACGGGCTTCTTCGCCGTCGCCCCGCCGTTCGAGCGCTGGTGCACAATCGGCGTATGCTTGGTCAGCGCCGGACGGGTATGGCGGTTCTGGCGACGCGCTTCGCGCATTTCGTCGATCGTCGGCGCCGGTACCAGGCAATCGCGACGGCTGCCGATCAGGTGCTTTTTACCCATGGTTTCCAGCGCCTGGCGGATCAGCGGCCAGTTGGCCGGATCGTGATAGCGCAGCAGCGCCTTGTGCAGGCGGCGCTGTTTGTCACCCTTCGGCACCACCACATCCTCACTCTTATAGCCAATCTTACCCAGCGGGTTCTTGCCGGTGTAATACATGGTGGTCGAGTTCGCCAGCGGCGACGGATAGAAGTTCTGCACCTGATCCAGGCGGAAACGATGCTGTTTAAGCCACAGCGCCAGATTCACCATATCTTCATCCCGCGTGCCGGGGTGGGCGGAAATAAAGTATGGGATCAGATACTGCTCTTTACCGGCCTGCTTCGAATAGGTATCAAACAGCTGCTTAAAGCGATCGTAGCTGCCCATACCCGGCTTCATCATTTTCGACAGCGGTCCCTCTTCCGTATGCTCCGGGGCAATCTTCAGATAGCCGCCAACGTGGTGGGTAGCCAGCTCTTTGATATAGCGCGGGTCTTCAACGGCGATGTCGTAACGTACGCCGGAAGCGATGAGGATCTTTTTGATGCCTTTCAGGTCACGGGCGCGGCGATAGAGATTAATCGTCGGCTCATGGTTAGTGTCCATATGCGGGCAGATATCCGGATAAACGCATGACAGGCGGCGGCAGGTCTGCTCGGCGCGCGGCGACTTGCAGCGCAGCATATACATGTTGGCCGTTGGGCCGCCAAGATCGGAAATAATGCCGGTAAAACCGGGAACCGTGTCGCGAATCGCTTCGATTTCATTGATGATCGAATCTTCGGAACGGCTCTGAATGATACGCCCCTCATGCTCGGTAATTGAGCAGAAGGAACAGCCGCCAAAACAGCCGCGCATAATGTTAATCGAGAAGCGGATCATCTCGTAGGCCGGAATGCGGGCATCGCCGTATGAGGGATGCGGAACGCGCTTATACGGCAGGGCAAACACGCTATCCATCTCTTCGGTGGAGAGCGGGATTGCGGGCGGGTTAACCCAGATATAGCGCTCGCCGTGCTTCTGCATCAGCGCGCGGGCGCAGCCGGGGTTGGTTTCATGGTGCAGAATACGCGACGCGTGCGCGTAGAGAACCTTGTCGCCTTTCACCTTCTCAAAGGAAGGCAGCAGGACGTAGGTCTTCTCCCACGGCTTCGGACGCGGGGGCTGCACGGTAACGCGCTTCGCTTCCTGTTTTGGCGGCGCGACGGTTTTGTTATCCGCGCACGGCAAATCTTCACCGTACGGATGCGGAATCGGGTCGATTTTCCCCGGCGTATCCAGACGCGTGGAATCCACTCCGCTCCAGCCCGGCAGCGCCTCTTTCACCATGATGGCGGTGTTGCGTACGTCACGAATTTGCCCGATGGGCTCGCCGGCGGCCAGACGGTGCGCCACTTCCACCAGCGGACGCTCGCCGTTGCCGAACATCAGCATATCGGCTTTGGAGTCCACCAGAACCGAGCGACGCACGGTATCAGACCAGTAGTCGTAATGCGCGGTACGGCGCAGGCTGGCTTCGATACCGCCGAGGATCACCGGGACATCTTTCCAGGCTTCTTTACAGCGCTGGGTATAGACCAGCGTGGCGCGATCCGGGCGTTTACCGGCAACGTTACCCGCCGTGTAGGCATCGTCATGACGCAGCTTGCGGTCGGCGGTGTAGCGGTTGATCATCGAATCCATGTTGCCGGCGGTGACGCCGAAGAACAGATTCGGTTTACCCAGGCGCATAAAATCGTTTTTATTATTCCAGTCCGGCTGGGAAATAATCCCCACGCGAAACCCTTGCGCTTCCAGCATGCGTCCGCAAATCGCCATGCCGAAGCTCGGGTGATCGACATAGGCATCGCCGGTAACCAGAATGATGTCGCAGCTATCCCAGCCAAGTTGATCCATCTCTTCTCGCGACATCGGCAAGAACGGCGCGGGGCCAAAGCAGGCGGCCCAGTACTGCGGCCAGGAGAAAAGGTCACGATCCGGTTGGATCAGGGATATTGCGCTCATATTGCTTCCGGGGAAATGATAAAAAAATAATCAAAAAGGGCGGCGATTATAAGCCGGAACGATGGAAGAAATGAAGGAGGTTTTTCCAATCCCGGCCGCATGGAACCGGGACAGAATAAATTACGGCGCCGGATTCACCAGAATCTGGCCAATGGAGCCCCGGTCGGCAAGCTCCAGCGTCTGGCTTAAATACTGGAACGGGAAGTGCGGCCAGGAGGGCTGATTGTAATAGACCAACAGTTCAACCTGCCCGTCGATCCAGACGGTATCCTTCCAGCCGCGATCTTCCGGGAACGGCGCGGAGCCGTTGACGTTACGCACCTGGAACATGACGCCTTCAATATGGAACGACTGCGGCCGGTCGGCGCGCACAATCCAGCGCTCCCAGGTGCCCTGCTGCGCCGTAATATCGATACGCTGCGGATCCCACAGCTGACCGTTGATCCCCGGATCGTCGCCAAGGGTGATCTCACGGCTGCGAATCGCCGCGCCGGCCAGAATTTCCGTCGGCAGCAAACGCACGGGCAGACTATCGGTCACCAGCGGCAGCAGGCCCGTCGGGCGCAATGTCAGAATCAGCGTGGAGATCAGAATGCTCGACGGCTCGAAGAAGCCGCGAATACGATCGACGATGCTTGCCGCTTCCCCGCAGGTGATCGACACTTCATCGCCGTTGGTCATATCGACCAGAATTTCTCGACGCTCGCCCGGCGCCAGCGACAGCTGCTTCAGCGAAACCGGCGCGGGCAGGAGCCCCTGGTCACCGGAAATCACGTGCAGCAATCGGCCATCGCTCATCTGCAGCTGATAGCGACGGGAGTTGGACGCATTCAGCAGGCGCAGGCGCACCCAGCCGCGCGACACCTCAACGAAAGGCCCCTGTACGCCGTTCACCAGCAGCGTATCGCCCACGAAACCACCGCTACCGGGCTCGCTGTATTCAGGCGTACCGAAGTTATCCAGACGCTTGTCCTGAATAATCACCGGAAAATCATCCACGCCGTAGTGATTGGGGATCGGCAGATTCTTACTGACATCATCTTCCACCAGCCACATGCCGGCCAGGCCGTTATAGACCTGTTTTGCCATATGGTTTGGGGTGTTGGCCTGATACCACAGGGTCGCCGCGCTTTGGCGGATTGGCAGTACCGGCGCCCAGTCGGCGTTAGCGGACATCATGCGCGCGGCGCCGCCGATCAGCGGACCGGGGACCTGCAGACCACGGATAGTCATCGCCACGTTTTCCGTCAGGCGGTTGCTGTAGATCAGCTTGACATCGTCGCCGTTCCAGACGCGAATGGTTGGCCCCATATAGCGACCGTTAATCCCCCACACCGAGGCGCGGGTACCGGGCGTAAACGACCAGTGCGCGCGCTGTAGCGTCAAGAATAGCGGCTGCCCGCGGCGGGACTCCAGCAGAGGGGGGATCGGCAGCGCAGGCTGCTGGCCAGCGGCCTGTGCCTTCAGCGGCGCGGCGCCCGCGCACAGCGCTACGCCTGAAGCCTTAATGAACTGACGCCGACTGAGTGACATATTAACTCCATGAAATACTGACTAATTAATAAGGGAATTCGTTTCCCGCCAGCAATCCGCGCGCTGTTTGCGGCGTTTCCTGTGTTATTTCTTTGCGGCCGCTTCGCGTTCGGCAACTTCTTTATCCAGCTCAGCGATTTTCGCGGACATCAGCTCGCGGCAGTGCGTGGCCAGCGCGCGAACGCCCTCTTTTCCATACTGGCTGGTATCTACCGGCGGCAGCATTTCTACAATCACCAGACCGTTATTCAGGCGATTGAGATTAATTTTATTCGATGTATTAGACACGCACACCGGAATAATGGGCACGCCAGCCGCGACAGCAGCATGAAAAGCGCCGGTTTTAAAAGGCAGCAAACCGCGGCCGCGGCTGCGGGTCCCTTCCGGAAACATCCAAAAAGAGATATTGCGCTTTTTAAATGCGTTCACGACTTCGGCAATAGTGCCATGCGCCTTTGCCCGGTTATTGCGATCGATCAGCAGGTTCCCCGTCAGCCAGTAGAGCTGGCCGAAAAAGGGGATCCACGCCAGGCTCTTTTTACCCACGGTCACGGTCGGCGGCTGCACGATATTTGATGCCGTCACCATATCATAGTTATTCTGGTGGTTAGCGATATAGATAGCGTTGCCGTAGCTTTCCGCGTCGGCTGGCTTGCGCAGCTCGACTTTCAGGCCGAAGACCGGCGACAGTTTGCCAAACAGGTGGCCGAAGGTGGCGACGTGCTTAGGGTTACGCGGGCTGAACAGACAATAAATACAGCCGAAGATGCAGACCAGAATACAATAGATGACAACGATAATTAGTCGAAAAATAAATAGCATAGCTACCTCTGAAACCCAAACCGCTTAGAATTATACTCGCTGTTTCGCAGATTGCAGGCATCGGGCATCATTGCAAAGCGCGTTGCGCATCTCGAATGACGCTGGCGGATATTGTTCATCGCAATGCCTGAATAAACAACGATTTTGCGGTAAATATTAACCTCCCCCGCCGAACCGCGGGGGAGGATGTTCCTACTCTTCGCTATCGCCCGCGGAGGCGCGACGCGGTGAATCAATCTCCACCCGGTCAATTTTCTGTAGTCCGCGCATCAGAGAGCCGCGGCGGCCGCGCTCGCCGGTGACTTTTTGCAGCTCTTCCGGGCGTAGTTTGATTTTCCGTTTGCCGACGTGAATCGTCAGCGTACTTTGCGGCGGCAGAACGAACAGGTGCGCCAGGCCATCCTGGCCCGCAGCCGCTTCCGCCGACGGAATACTGATGATCTTGTTACCTTTGCCTTTCGACAGCTGCGGCAGGTCGCTCACCGGGAACATCAGCATGCGGCCGGCTGCGGTAATGGCCAGCAGCATATCGGACTCATCCTCAATCACCAGCGGCGGCATTACGTGCGCGTTATCCGGAAGGCTAATCAACGTCTTACCGGCACGATTGCGCGCGACCAGATCGTTGAAAGTACAAATAAACCCGTATCCTGCGTCGGAAGCCAGCAGCAGTTTTTGGTCATCGGCCTCCATCAGCATATGTTCTACCGTCGCCCCCGGCGGCAGGGTCAGCTTACCGGTGAGCGGCTCGCCCTGTCCGCGTGCGGACGGCAGGGTGATAGGGTCAATCGCGTAGCTACGCCCGGTGGTGTCAATAAAGACCACCGGCTGATTGCTCTTCCCTTTCACTGCGGCTTTAAAACTGTCGCCCGCTTTATAGTTCAACCCCGGCGCGTCGATATCGTGGCCTTTGGCGCTGCGCACCCAGCCGCTCTGCGACAGAACGATGGTGACCGGCTCGGACGGCAGCATATCGTGCTCGCTCATCGCTTTCGCTTCTTCACGCTCGCGCAGCGGCGAACGGCGATCGTCGCCAAAGGCGTCGGCGTCGGCCTGCAGCTCTTTCTTCAGCAGGTTATTCATTTTGCGTTCAGACGCCAGAATGGCCTGCAGATGGTCGCGCTCTTTCTCCAGCTCGTTCTGCTCACCGCGAATCTTCATCTCTTCCAGCCGGGCGAGATGGCGCAGTTTTAATTCCAGAATCGCTTCCGCCTGAGTTTCGCTGATGCCAAAGCGCGACATCAGGGCCGGCTTAGGCTCATCTTCGTGACGGATAATTTCGATAACTTCATCGATATTCAGAAACGCCACCAGCAAACCTTCCAGGATATGCAGGCGCTTAAGGACTTTTTCCAGACGGTAGCTGAGACGACGGCGCACGGTATCGCGGCGGAAAGTCAGCCATTCCGAGAGGATTTCCAGCAGATTTTTTACCGCCGGACGGTTATCGAGCCCGATCATATTCAGGTTGATACGATAGCTCTTTTCCAGATCGGTCGTCGCGAACAGGTGGTTCATCACCTGCTCCATATCCACGCGGTTAGAGCGCGGGACGATCACCAGGCGAGTCGGGTTTTCGTGATCCGATTCGTCGCGCAGGTCATCCACCATCGGCAGCTTTTTGTTGCGCATCTGGGCGGCGATCTGCTCGAGCACGCGGGCGCCGGAAACCTGATGCGGCAGCGCGCTGATCACCACCGCGCCGTCTTCTTTCGTCCACACCGCGCGCATCCGCACCGAACCGCGGCCGTTCTGGTAGATTTTGCGGATCTCCGCGCGGGGGGTGATGATTTCCGCTTCGGTCGGGTAATCCGGCCCCTGTACGATATCCAGCAGATCGTCCAGCGAGGTCTGCGGTTTTTCAATCAGGGTAATGGCCGCCTGAGCGACTTCACGCAGGTTGTGCGGCGGAATATCCGTCGCCATGCCGACGGCAATGCCGGTAGTGCCGTTGAGCAGAATATTAGGCAAGCGCGCAGGCAGCATCTTCGGCTCCTGCAAAGTGCCGTCGAAGTTCGGTACCCAGTCAACGGTGCCCTGCCCCAGTTCGCTCAGCAGCAGTTCAGCATACTTCGACAAACGGGATTCGGTATAACGCATCGCGGCGAAGGATTTAGGATCGTCCGGTGCCCCCCAGTTCCCTTGACCATCAACCAGCGGATAGCGGTAAGAGAAGGGTTGCGCCATCAGCACCATGGCTTCATAGCAGGCGCTATCGCCGTGCGGATGGTATTTACCCAGCACGTCGCCGACGGTGCGGGCGGACTTTTTGAACTTGGCGCTGGCGTTGAGACCCAGCTCAGACATCGCATAGACGATGCGACGCTGGACCGGCTTCAGGCCATCGCCAATAAACGGCAGCGCCCTGTCCATGATGACGTACATGGAGTAGTTCAGGTAGGCGTTTTCCGTAAATTCATGCAGCGCAAGGCGCTCTGCCATATCGCTCATTAATCGTGAATCCTCAATCTGCGTACCGGCCGTTCGGACGGCAAAACTACCGGCGATAATACCCTATCTGACGCCCTGAGTCACAGGGCGTTAGGCTGGTTGAGGAATTCAGTGGACATCCTTCATTTCAGCGGAAGATAAACGTCCGTCTGCAGCTCATGCTCACCGACTTCATGCACGAAAGTGAGGTAGCGAAAGAAAACAGGGAAATCGCGCAGCGACTCTCCCGATGCGGGCAGCCAGTCGCGATAAAGAAACCAGATGCTCTGCGCGAGCGTGTCCAGAGATCCGTGATGACGCACCACTGCGCAACGTCCGCCGGGGATCTCGCCATTCACCACGCCGAAGCTGTTTTCCGGCACCGGCTGGCTGACCGTACCGCCAATATCGAAACGAAAATCGTCAGCCGGCGTGGCCGCGGGGTCGTCCCAGGAGATTCCCCAGGTTGCGCAGCTGGCGACCGGGGACAGACCGCTCACCTTGCGCCAGGCGATAAACTTCGCGGCGGTCTCATTGACTAAATCAGGGTTGCCGCGATGCCGCAGCCTCGCGATCTGAGTGGTAGGTAGCTGGATTATTTTAACATCCATCGGGTGTTGCTCCTGTAGCGTATGTTTCGGCACGCGTCGATGCCATTCCAGCCAGTCCGGCTGTTGACGGAACTGGCTGGGGCTTTGCGCGAAAGCGCTGCGGAAGGCACGGCTGAACGACTCAGGATTCTGGAACCCCGCATCAAGGGCAATATCGATAATCTTTTCCTGTGGATTAAACGCCAGTCGCCAACAGGCGCGACGCAGACGTAGCCACTGGATATAGCGATAGAGCGGTACCCCGCTATAGGCGCTGAATTGCCGGTGAAAATGATACGGCGAGCTGTGGGCTATCGCACTAAGCGTCTCCAGCGACAGCGGCGTGTCCAGATGGCGTTCAATGTACAAGCACACTTGCTGAAAACGCCCGGCAAAGGCCGGGCTTACCTGAGTATCGTTCATCGCATCCTCCCGGAAACATACTCTGACAGAGCGAGGAGTGCGGTTCCTGACCGATCTTGCTTAAGATGATAAGAAAATTATGGCGTGATTTTACGAATCTGCTTTACGTCGATTTCCACTGAGTTCCAGTCTTTATCCACTTCACCCTGAATCTCTACCGTATCCTGCGGGGTCACGGTCACGCCGTTCCAGCGCTTGTGATCGATATCGACGTTCACGGTGCCGGAGCTGTCCTGGAATTTATACAGGTCGTCGGAAATACGCTCCACGATTTTACCGCGCAGGGTCACCCAGGTATCGTCACGCAGGCTTTTCGCATTCGCAACCGTCGTTACGCTCCCGTTCGGGCCAATGAACCCGCCGTTTTGCGTGGTCGTCTGGCTGGTTTGCGTCGAGCCGGGTCCGGAAAATCCGCCCTGCCCGGCGGCCAGTACCGGCATGGAAACTAAGGCGATGATAGCGGTCATTGCGGCGATTTTCTTCATGATGTGTTCTCCCTTTGTGTTTATATCGTCACTATTACACCGGGCAAAACTTAACGACTTCTTAAGCGGAAAAAATAAATTTTATTCCTGTACAGCGCGCGCCGCAACGCGCTTTACTGCGGGAATATCCGAGGGACACAGGAGCAGAAAATGCGCATTTTACTGGTGGAAGACGACAAACTGATCGGCGACGGCCTTAAAACCGGACTGACCAAGCTGGGCTTCAGCGTCGACTGGTTTACCCGCGGCGAAGAGGGCAAAGCCGCGCTGTACCACGCCCCTTACGACGCCATTATTCTGGACCTGACCCTGCCCGGCATCGATGGGCTGGATATTCTGCGCGAATGGCGCGACAAAGGCCGCCACGAACCGGTACTGATCCTCACCGCCCGCGACGCGCTCAGCCAGCGCGTTGAAGGGTTACGTCTCGGCGCCGATGACTACCTCTGCAAACCTTTCGCACTGGTTGAAGTCGCCGCGCGTCTGGAAGCGCTGATGCGTCGCGCCCACGGCCACAGCAGCAGCGAGCTGCGGCACGGCAATGTTGTTCTCGATCCAGGCCGACTCACGACCACGCTAAACGGCGAGAGCCTGCCGCTCAAGCCAAAGGAGTTTGCTCTGCTGGAACTCCTGATGCGCAACGCCGGACGCGTGCTGCCGCGTAAGCTGATTGAGGAAAAGCTCTATAGCTGGGATGACGATGTCTCCAGTAACGCGGTAGAAGTGCACGTCCATCATCTGCGCCGTAAGCTCGGCAGCGGCTTCATTCGCACCGTGCACGGCATCGGCTATACCCTGGGGGATGCATGAAACGACTGGGTAGACTGAGCCTGCGCGTCCGCCTGACGCTGCTTTTCCTGCTGCTGACCAGCGCCGCCTGGGGCATTGCCAGCCTTGTGGCCTGGCAACAAACCGCCGACAAACTGGATAAGCTGTTCGATACCCAGCAGCTGCTGTTCGCCCGCCGCCTGAGCGCGATGAATGTTGACGAACTCCATACCCTCGCTCCGCAGGTACGGGAGCAGAAAAAGGTCAAACATGGCCATCTCGATGACGATGCGCTGGCTTTCGCTATCTTTACCGCCGACGGCAAAATGGTGCTTAACGATGGCGAAAATGGCCAGGATATCCAGTGGGGTAACCATCGGGAGGGGTTCAGCGATGGCTACCTGCGCGGCGACGATGACGAGTGGCGCTTCCTGTGGCTTACCACCCGCGACGGTCGCCATCGTATCGCCGTCGGTCAGGAGTGGGATTACCGCCGCGAGATGGCGCTGGATATCGTCACCTCCCAGCTTACGCCCTGGCTGGTTGCGCTGCCGCTGATGTTTTTGCTGCTCATCGTGCTGTTGAGCCGGGAGCTGGCGCCGCTGAAAAAGCTGGCCACCACGCTGCGCGCCCGGGCGCCGGACTCCGCCGAAACGCTAAATAGCGAGAACGTGCCCAGCGAAGTTCGCCCGCTGGTCGACGCGCTAAATCGGCTCTTTACCCGGACGCATGACACCATGATCCGCGAGCGTCGCTTCACGTCCGATGCCGCCCACGAGCTGCGCAGCCCGCTGGCGGCGCTGAAGGTGCAGACCGAAGTGGCTCAGCTCTCAACGGACGATCCGCAAGGGCTGGATAAAGCGCTGGCGCAGCTTCACCAGGGGATCGATCGCGCCACTCGCCTGGTCGACCAGCTGCTCACCCTGTCGCGTCTGGATTCGCTGGCGCTGCTGGACGATCTCCAGACTATCGCCCTTGATGAACTGCTGCAGTCGGCGGTCATGGAGATGTACCACCCCGCCCAGCAGGCTGGCGTTGAGCTACGCCTGCACCTGAACGCGAAAAACATCACGCGCACCGGCCAGCCGCTGCTGCTGAGCCTGCTGGTGCGCAATCTTCTGGATAACGCCGTGCGCTATAGCGCCGCCGGACGCCAGGTCGACATCATCCTTGATGCGGGTGAATTTCGCGTACGCGACAACGGCCCGGGCATCAGCGCAGAGGCCCTGACGCGCATCGGCGAGCGCTTTTATCGCCCTCCCGGCCAGGAACAGCCCGGTAGCGGCCTTGGGCTCTCCATCGTCAAACGCATCGCCGCGCTGCACGGGATGACGGCTAGCTTCGACAACGCCCGGGACGGCGGATTCGAGGCGCGCATTCGCTGGTAGCGGCATTATTGCTAAAAAAGCAAAAGACTTTGCACATTTTGCTCATTTTACCGCTTTGCCCTGCGGGGTAAAATTAGCCTCAAAATTGAAAAGTTGAGGATAAAAAATGAGCAACATCCTGATTATTAACGGTGCGAAAAAATTCGCCCACTCTAACGGCCAGCTGAACGACACCCTGACCGAGGTCGCGGATGGTTATCTGCGCGACGCCGGGCATGATGTTAAGGTCGTCCGCGCCGAGAGCGACTACGACATCAAAGAAGAAGTGCAGAATTTTCTCTGGGCAGACGTGGTTATCTGGCAGATGCCGGGCTGGTGGATGGGCGCACCGTGGACGGTGAAAAAGTACATTGATGATGTCTTTACCGAAGGTCACGGCGCGCTGTATGCCAGCGATGGCCGCACCCGCTCCGACGCCAGTAAGAAATATGGTTCCGGCGGCCTGATTCAGGGGAAAAAATATATGCTGTCCCTGACCTGGAACGCGCCGATGGAAGCGTTCACCGAGAAAGATCAGTTCTTCCACGGCGTTGGCGTCGACGGGGTGTACCTGCCATTCCATAAGGCCAACCAGTTCCTTGGGATGAGCGCCCTGCCCACCTTCATCGCCAACGATGTGATCAAAATGCCCGATGTTCCGCGTTATACGGCAGAATATCGCAAGCATCTGGCGGAAATTTTTGGTTAACTGTAGTGAGTTATGAAAAGACGACAAGCACGGCTCATTTTAGCGGCGGCTTGAAGTATGATGAGAATATACAGAAGGAGTTGAGTTAACCATGTTGACAGTGATCGCTGAAATTCGCACTCGTCCGGGCCAACACCATCGTCAGGCGGTGCTGGATCAGTTCGCAAAAATTACCCCGACCGTTCTCCAGGAAGAAGGCTGCCACGGCTATGCGCCGCTGGTGGATCACGCCGCTGGCGTCAGTTTTCAGACTACTTCACCGGATTCTATCGTGATGGTCGAGCAGTGGGAAAGCGTCGCGCATCTTGAAGCGCACCTGCAGACGCCGCACATGAAAGCCTACGGCGAAGCCGTGAAAGGCGACGTACTGGAAATGAATATTCGTATTCTTGAAGCGGGTATTTAAGCAAGCAAACGACATCGGCCGGTTTCCCGGCCGATTTTTTATTATCCGTCCAGCTCCGCCAGATCGCCCTTCTCCTGCAGCCAGTTACGCCGATCTTCAGAACGCTTCTTCGCTAACAGCATATCCATCATGGCGGTCGTCTGCTGCTCGTCTTCATCGTTGATAATCAGCTGTACCAGACGGCGGGTATTCGGATCCAGCGTGGTCTCGCGCAGCTGCATCGGGTTCATCTCACCCAGCCCTTTAAAGCGCTGCACGTTCGGCTTGCCTTTCTTGCGCTTAAGCTGCTCCAGCACGCCGGTTTTCTCTTCTTCTGTAAGCGCGTAATACACCTCTTTGCCGAGGTCGATACGGTACAGGGGCGGCAGCGCCACGTAGACGTGACCCTGCTTAACCAGCGTGCGGAAGTGCCTGACAAACAGCGCGCACAGCAGCGTCGCGATGTGCAGGCCGTCGGAGTCGGCATCCGCCAGAATACAAATCTTGCCGTAGCGCAGCTGGCTCAGGTCGTCACTATCCGGGTCGATACCGATGGCGACGGAAATATCATGCACTTCCTGGGAAGCCAGCACCTCATCGGAAGAGACTTCCCAGGTGTTCAGGATTTTACCTTTCAGCGGCATGATCGCCTGATACTCGCGATCGCGCGCCTGCTTGGCCGATCCGCCCGCCGAATCCCCTTCCACAAGGAACAGTTCGGTTCGGTTCAAATCCTGGGCGGTACAGTCCGCCAGCTTACCGGGCAGCGCCGGACCGCTGGTCAGCTTTTTACGCACCACTTTCTTCGCCGCGCGCAGGCGACGCTGGGCGCTGGAGATCGCCATTTCCGCCAGCAGCTCTGCCGACTGAACGTTCTGGTTCAGCCACAGGCTGAAGGCATCTTTGACCACCCCGGAAACAAACGCGGCGCACTGACGTGAAGAGAGGCGCTCTTTCGTTTGCCCGGCAAACTGCGGGTCCTGCATCTTCACGGACAGGACGTAGGCGCAGCGCTCCCAGATATCTTCCGCCGACAGCTTCACGCCGCGCGGCAGAATATTGCGGTATTCGCAGAACTCGCGCATGGCGTCCAGCAGCCCCTGGCGCAGGCCGTTAACGTGGGTACCGCCCTGCATCGTCGGGATCAGGTTGACGTAGCTTTCGGTCAGCAGTTCACCGCCTTCCGGCAGCCACAGCAGCGCCCAGTCGACCGCTTCGGTATCGCCGGAGAAGGTGCCGACGAACGGTTTTTCCGGCAGCAGCGGCAGGCCGTTAACCGCTTCGCTAAGATAGTCGGTCAGACCATCGGCGTAGCACCAGCGCTGTTCGCTGTCGTTAACCAGATCGCGGAAAACAATCTCTACGCCCGGGCAGAGAACGGCCTTGGCCTTTAATAAATGAGAAAGGCGCGAGACGGAAAAACGCGGGCTATCGAAAAAGCTTTCGTCCGGCCAGAAGTGCACGCTGGTCCCGGTATTGCGCTTACCGCAGGTACCCGTCACGTGGAGATCTTCTACTTTATCGCCGTTTTCAAACGCGATGCTGTAGACCTGGCCGTCGCGGCGCACGTTCACCTCAACGCGTTTCGATAAGGCGTTGACCACCGAAATCCCTACGCCGTGCAGGCCGCCTGAGAACTGGTAGTTCTTATTGGAGAACTTCCCCCCGGCGTGCAGGCGGCAAAGAATCAGTTCAACTGCCGGAACCCCCTCTTCAGGGTGGATATCCACCGGCATTCCGCGTCCATCGTCGATGACTTCCAGCGACTGATCGGCATGGAGAATCACCTCCACGCGTTTCGCGTGACCGGCCAGGGCCTCATCCACGCTGTTATCAATAACTTCCTGACCAAGATGGTTTGGACGTGTGGTATCAGTGTACATTCCCGGACGGCGGCGAACCGGCTCTAGCCCGGTGAGTACCTCAATGGCATCAGCGTTATATGAAGATTGCGTCATGGTGTGTATTCGTAGGTCGTTCCGAACCGCTCAGCGCAGGCCCAGAAAATCGATAATCTGAGTGAAATGATCTTCAAAGCCAACAAATGCGTGATTACCGCCCTCCTCTACCGTTTGTCGGCAGGAGGCGAAATAATCCACGGCCTGGCGGTAATCAAGCACTTCATCACCCGTTTGCTGCAATAACCAGATTAAATCCGGCGCTTCCAGCGGGTCAATTTGCATGACCTTGAGATCGTAAATATGGCGAGACTCTAGCACATATTGCTGCCCCGTGTATGGATTCTCATTGGGGCCAAGGAAATTGTTCAACAGCTCAAACGGGCGCACCGCGGGGTTCACTACCACGGCGGGCAGCATAAAGCACTGCGATAGCCAGGTCGCGTAATATCCCCCCAGCGACGACCCGACAACGCCCAGCGGTTCACCGCCATGCTCCAGCACGATAGACTCCAGATGCTCAGCCGCCTGCGCGGGATAAACCGGGAGCTCCGGTATCACCATCGAGATGTCAGGATAGGTCTGCGCCAGCCACGCTTTCAGCGCAGTCGCTTTTGCCGACCGAGGCGAGCTGTTAAAACCATGCAGATAGAGAAGCGTAGACATCAGTATCCTTCTGAAGCGATATCCGGGTGAAATTTCACGCCTTCGAGGCGGCAAACTTCAGTGGTCAATGTGCCGTCAGGATGCAGTTCCAGCCAGCGCCAGCCTGGGGAGACGGTATCGAGCGTGAAGTTCGCGCAGTGCGGCTTAAACTGCACGCAGGTGGATGGCGTGGCCATCATGCGCCGTCCGTTCCAGTCAAGATCCAGCTCCTGGTGAATATGGCCGCAGAGCAGATGCTTAACGCGCGGAAAAGCGGCCAGCGCGCAATCAAGCGCCCCGGCATTGCGCAGGCTATGCTGATCCAGCCAGCTACAGCCTGACGGCATGGGATGATGGTGCAACAGCAGCAGCGTATAGCGCTGCGGAACTTCGGTCAGCTTCTGCTCAAGCCATTCCAGCTGGAAATCGCTCAGCTCGCCGTGCGGCACGCCGAACACCTGGCTATCCATCAGCAATACTTGCCAGTGGTCGCCCAGCAATACGCGTTTAGCGGGAGAGATGCCGGATTCCTGCAGCGTGCTGTACATTGCCGGTTGAAAATCATGATTACCCGGTAGCCAGACGCAGGGTGCAGTAAAACTCGCGATGCCTTCAGCAAAATGCTGGTAGGCCGCGGCAGAGTGATCTTGCGCCAAATCGCCTGTAGCAACGATCAGGTCGCACTCTCGCTGTGAGGCGCGGATCGCATCCAGTACGGCCTGATAGCTTTCCCAGGTATTGATACCTAACAGCGTTTCATGTTTTTCAGCAAACAGGTGAGTATCGGTAATTTGTAATATCCTGACTCTGGCCTCACCAGCCAAAGGTAGGTTTAACAGGCTTTCCAAATGGTGTCCTTAGGTTTCACGACGCTAACAAACCGGAATCGCCATCGCTCCATGTGCAAAACAGTATCGCAGCCAATCGGCCAGAAACTGATTAATTTGATGCTTTTCGTCGCGTTGATGCAACTTTTTATTAGGATAATCATACCGCGCTTTAAAGCGAAAGATCTGCTGACTTGAACACACTTCAGCGACCATTGCATCGTGATAGAGCCGTACCGTCATTGACGGCAGACTCCAGTAGCTCACCGCAGGCAGAGTCTGTTCAATCGCCACTAACGTAGTGTAGCGGGTCGATTCGACGATGGTTAATCGGTATTGCGCGTTGCCCACCTGGTAACTCACCTTTTCTCCCGCTGCATCCGTTCGCGGCAACAGGCGGCGCAGCTGGGCAAAGTTGGTTTCACACAGGCGCATCATTTCAGGAAAGTCAGGCGTATAACGCTTCATTTTGTCCACTCGTTTCGTAAATTGTGATAATGCAGTTGCAGCCATTGCAGCGCGATGACAGAGGCTGCGTTGTCGATTTTCCCCTCTTCCACCCATCTGTAAGCCTGTTCCCGGCTCACCACATGAACGCGAATATCCTCGTTTTCGTCGGCCAGTCCATGAATTCCTTTTGCCGTCGTTGCATCGACTTCACCCACCATAATAGACAGCCTTTCGCTGGTGCCGCCGGGGCTGGCCAGGTAGCTCAGGACCGGTTTAACCCGGCCAACAATAAGCCCGGCCTCTTCCACCGCTTCACGACGGGCGACATCTTCAGGAGATTCGCCTTCTTCTATCATACCGGCGACCATTTCGAGCAGCCACGGGCTCGCGCTGGTATCATACGCCGCAATACGGATCTGCTCGACGAGCACAACTTCATCGCGTACCGGGTCAAAGGGTAGCAAGACTGCGGCGTGGCCGCGCTCAAAAATTTCGCGGGTCACTTCGCCGCTCATCCCGCCGTTAAACAGGCGATGGCGAAAACGATATAAATCGAGCGAAAAAAAACCGCGATAAAGCGTTTCGCGTGCAATAATTTCTACATCGTTTTTAGAGAAGGTAATCCCCTGCTGATTGACGTCGCTCATTTCGATATCCTGTAGAACATGAAGTTATGAATTTATAGGCGGTGTGGCTACCGTTTTACGGCTCGTATGCTAGATTGGTGCAAATTACCGCCCCATGGCACATAACGCCAACTTTTTACGGTAACAGACTCTATACAATCAGTGATTATTTTTAGAATTTGAGTAGCGCTAAATGCTTCACAACAAGGAATGCAAATGAAGAAACTCTTTCCCATCCTTATCGGCCTGGGCCTGACTGGCTTCAGCGCCATGAGCCAGGCTGAAAACCTGCTGCAGGTTTATCAGCAGGCGCGTGTCAGCAACCCTGATCTGCGTAAATCAGCAGCCGATCGTGATGCCGCATTCGAGAAGATCAACGAAGCGCGTAGCCCGTTATTGCCACAGCTCGGTCTGGGTGCAGATTATACCTATACCAGCGGCTTCCGTGATGCTAAAGACCAGAATTCCGACGTCACCAGCGGATCGCTGCAGCTCACGCAGGTTCTGTTTGATATGTCGAAATGGCGTGCGCTGACGCTGCAGGAAAAGAACGCCGGCATTCAGGACGTCACCTATCAGACGGATCAGCAAACGCTGATTCTGAACACCGCGACGGCCTATTTTAAAGTGCTGGCCGCGATCGATACGCTCTCCTATACCGAAGCGCAGAAACAGGCTATTTACCGCCAGTTAGATCAGACCACCCAGCGCTTTAACGTTGGCCTGGTTGCGATTACTGACGTACAGAACGCCCGTTCGCAGTACGATGCCGTGCTGGCGAATGAAGTCACCGCGCGCAACGACCTTGATAACGCCGTAGAAGGGCTGCGTCAGGTGACCGGCAACTACTATCCGGAGCTGGCCTCGCTGAACGTTGATGGTTTTAAAACCACTAAACCATCGGCGGTGAACGCGCTGTTGAAAGAAGCGGAAAACCGCAACCTGTCGCTGCTGCAGGCCCGACTCAGCCAGGACCTGGCGCGCGAGCAAATTCGCCAGGCGCAGGATGGGCATCTGCCGACCCTGAATTTAAACGCGTCCAGTAGCGTATCTAATAACAGCTACAGTGGTTCTAAAAACACCACGCAGGACAGAGATATCGGGCAGAACCAAATCGGCCTGAACTTCTCCCTGCCGCTGTATCAGGGCGGGATGGTGAACTCCCAGGTTAAACAGGCGCAGTACAACTTTGTCGGCGCCAGCGAGCAGCTGGAAAGCGCGCATCGTAGCGTTGTGCAGACCGTTCGTTCCTCTTTTAACAACGTGAACGCGTCCATCAGCAGCATCAATGCCTACAAACAGGCCGTGGTGTCTGCCCAAAGTTCACTGGATGCCATGGAAGCCGGTTATTCAGTGGGTACGCGTACTATCGTCGATGTCCTGGACGCGACCACCACGCTGTATAACGCAAAACAGCAGCTGTCCAACGCGCGTTATAACTACCTGATTAACGAGCTGAACATCAAGTCCGCGCTCGGTACGCTGAACGAGCAGGACCTGGTTGCGCTGAACAACACGCTGGGTAAAGCGATTCCGACCTCGCCTGACAGCGTCGCGCCGGAAAATCCGCAGCAGGATGCCAGCGCTGACGGCTACAGCAACACCGCCGCGGCAAAACCGGCTTCCGCACGCAGCACCAGCGGCAGCAATCCGTTCCGCCAGTAATTAAGCTTGCGCACTCCACGCTTCGCTTACCCCGCGGGTAAGCGAAGCGTTAAACGTAAGGCAACGTAAAGATCCCCCGCTTTCCGCCCCTATTCGCTTCATTTTCCACCACTCATCCTCTATCCTGAGCGTTAACAAAACGCATACCACTGGGTCCAGGAAGACAAACATGAAACGGACAAAAAATATTAAACACGCCTCCTTCCGCAAAAGCTGGAGCGCTCGTCATTTAACTCCCGTTGCGCTCGCCGTGACGGCGGTATTTATGCTCGCCGGCTGTGAACAAAGCGATGAAACGGTTTCTCTGTATCAAAACGCCGATGACTGCTCTGCCGCTAACCCGAGCAAATCCGCAGAGTGCACCACCGCTTACAACAACGCACTCAAAGAAGCAGAACGTACCGCGCCAAAATACGCCTCTCGTGAAGATTGCGTCGCCGAATTCGGTGAAGGTCAGTGCCAGCAGGCGCCGGCTCAGGCAGGCATGGCTCCGGAAAACCAGGCCCAGGCGCAAAGCAGCGGCAGCTTCTGGATGCCGCTGATGGCGGGCTACATGATGGGCCGGATGATGGGCGGCGGAATGGGCGCTCAGCAGCCGCTGTTCAGCTCAAAAAACCCGGCCAGCCCGGCCTATGGTAAATACACCGACGCGGGCGGTAAGAGCTACGGCGCAGCGCAGCCGGGCCGTACCATGACCGTGCCGAAAACTGCGATGGCGCCAAAACCAGCCACCACCAGCACCGTGACGCGCGGCGGGTTTGGCGACTCGGTCGCTAAGCAATCAACCATGCAGCGTAGCTCAGCAAGCTCCTCTTCTTCACGCTCAATGGGCGGCTAAGCGACATGGAAAGAATCAGCATTACCGAGCGCCCGGACTGGCGCGAAAAGGCGACAGAATATGGCTTTAACTTTCACACCATGTACGGCGAGCCATACTGGAGCGAAGAAGCCTATTACAAACTGACGCTGGCGCAGGTTGAAAAGCTTGAAGAGGTCACCGCTGAGCTGCATCAGATGTGTCTGCAGGCGGTGGAAAAAGTCATCGCCAGCGATGAGTTAATGGCCAAATTTCGCATCCCCAAACACACCTGGGGCTTCGTACGCCAGTCGTGGAAAACCCATCAGCCCTCGCTGTATTCGCGTCTCGATCTCGCGTGGGACGGCGTGGGTGAGCCGAAGCTGCTGGAGAACAACGCCGATACGCCGACGTCTCTCTATGAAGCGGCATTCTTCCAGTGGATCTGGATGGAAGATCAGCTGAACGCCGGTCAGCTGCCGGCAGGCAGCGATCAGTTCAACAGCCTGCAGGAGAAGCTGATCGATCGCTTTGGCGAGCTGCGCGAGCAGTTCGGCTTCCAGCTGCTGCATATGGCCTGCTGTCGCGATACCGTTGAAGACCGCGGTACCGTGCAATATTTACAGGACTGCGCCGCAGAAGCGGGCGTGGCGACCGAGTTCCTCTACATCGAAGATATTGGTCTCGGCGAAAAAGGCCAGTTTACCGACCTGCAGGATCAGGTGATTGGTAATCTGTTCAAGCTCTATCCATGGGAGTACATGCTGCGCGAGGTGTTCTCCACCAAGCTGGAAGATGCAGGCGTGCGCTGGCTGGAGCCGGCGTGGAAGAGCATTATCTCCAACAAAGCGCTGCTGCCGCTGCTGTGGGAGATGTTCCCCAACCATCCGAACCTGCTGGCCGCTTATTTCAGCGAAGATGCGCATCCGGAGCTGGAGAAGTACGTTATCAAACCGATCTTCTCCCGCGAAGGCGCTAACGTCTCTATAGTGGAGAATGGCAAAGTGCTGGAGGCGGTAGAAGGGCCGTACGGTGAAGAGGGCACCATCGTCCAGGCGTTCTATCCGTTGCCGAAGTTTGGCGACAGCTACACGCTCATCGGCAGCTGGCTGATTAACGACCAGCCGGCGGGAATTGGCATTCGCGAAGACCGGGCGCTGATCACTCAGGATCTGTCGCGCTTTTATCCGCACATTTTCGTCGAGTAACAGCAAACCCCGGCGGCATTGTTTACTGCCGGGGTTTATCTATTTTCAGGCGCCAATGACCACCGACAGCATGCTCAGGGAGCCCATTTCCATTCCTTCAACCGGGATCGTAATCGGCTCTTCACCGTCCCAGGCGCCCAGCACGTACAACAGCGGCAGAAAGTGATCGGCCGTCGGGTTCGATAACGATCCGCCTTCATGCGCCAGGTAATTCACCAGCGGATGTTCCGCTACGGGACCTTTCCAGTCCAGGTTCGCCTTCACGTAGTCATTAAACGACGCCGCCCAGGGATAAGGTGTATTTTCGCCGTGCCAGCGTGCGGTACGCAGGTTATGCACCACGTTGCCGCTTGCCACCAGCATAATGCCCTCATCGCGCAGCTGAGCCAGCTTACGCCCCATTTCGAAATGCCATGCCGCGGGCTTCGTACTATCAATACTCAGCTGTACCATCGGAATATCAGCATCGGGATACATTTTAATCAACACGCCCCAGGAACCATGGTCAAAGCCCCAGGCTTCTTTATCCAGCGTCACCGGCACCGGCGCCAGCAGCTCGACCAGACGCTGGGCCAGCTCAGGCGAACCCGGCGCCGGATAATGCGTATCGTAGAGCACCTGGGGAAAACCGCCAAAATCATGAATCGTTTTCGGCGCCTCCATCGCGGTCACTCCTGTACCGCGAGTGAACCAGTGCGCGGAGATCACCACAATGGCTTTAGGCCGCGCCAGCGTCTCGCCCAGATGCCGCCAGGCGCGAGTATAGATGTTATCTTCCAGCACGTTCATCGGGCTACCGTGACCTAAAAACAGCGCGGGCATGCGGGTACGGGACATAGTGATATCCTTTATTAAGAAAGTTGATGTATTTACATTACGCTCTTTCTATGGAGGATAAACTCAGATAAGCATGATGATGATCGTCAGAAAATTTGAATGTAAGCGGCGGTAAAGAGTGAATCCGCGCGCTCGCGATCGTCAATGGATCACGATACTCTTAATAAGAATCATTTTCATAAGGAGGTGAATGTTGTCCTCACCCGTCATTTTGACCCTGCTGGCAGGGAGCGCTACCTTTATTGGCGCCATTTTCGGCGTTATCGGGCAGAAACCCTCGAATCGCTTACTGGGGTTCTCGCTGGGATTCGCCGCCGGGATCATGCTGCTGATTTCGTTGATGGAGATGCTGCCCGCCGCGCTGGCTACCGAAGGCATGTCCCCCCTGCTCGGCTACGGCATGTTTATTATCGGCCTTCTGGGCTACTTTGCGCTTGACCGCATGCTGCCTCACGCCCACCCGCAGGATCTGATGTCTCCCGGCATTTCCCGCCCGCGTAACCTGCGCCGTACGGCGATTTTACTGACCTTAGGCATCAGCCTGCATAACTTCCCCGAGGGCATTGCGACCTTCGTGACGGCCAGCAATAATCTCGAGCTGGGCATGGGGGTCGCGTTAGCCGTTGCGCTACACAACATCCCGGAAGGACTGGCGGTAGCCGGACCGGTATATGCCGCTACGGGCTCCAGAAGTAAAGCGGTGTTCTGGGCGGGTCTTTCCGGCATGGCGGAAATCTTCGGCGGCGTGCTGGCCTGGCTGGTGCTGGGCAGTGCGATATCCCCGGTGATGATGGGTGCCGTTATGGCCGCGGTTGCCGGAATCATGATTGCGCTGTCGGTTGATGAGCTTATGCCGCTGGCGAAAGAGCTCGATCCGCAAAGCAACCCGAGCTATGGCGTGCTGTGCGGGATGTCAGTGATGGGATTAAGCCTGGTGGTTTTGCAAACGGTGGGCATTGGCTGAGTCAATGCCCCCATTATTTCACTTGTCAATTCATTACATGAATTCATCATTAATGATGAATTGAGAACAGGTATTAAATTTAACCTTTAGTCAATTAAGACCATGCGTAAATAGCCTTTTCACAGCATTCGCCCTCATTGCTTTGGCATTAATTTGACATTAATTCTGTGGGTATCAAACGAAATTTATTCACATCAACAATCAATACAGGTAAAGCCACCGTCAAAAGAGATATTACATTGCGAAAAATCCTAAAAAAAGCGCACTAAAATGCATACATTAAGGAAAACTGCGAGTTACCTTTAATTACAATTAACATGCGTAACAGTGAGCAGCATGATAGTTTTTACGCGTTGAATTAATATTAATTCAAGCAAACCCAATCCCATACCAGTTGTCGTAAACCTCATATTTAATATTGATCATCTATAAAGGACTATATTCCATGTTTAAAAAAACGCTGCTCGCTGTTGTCACTACCGCTGTTTTTTCTGCGACTGCTTTTAATGCCAGCGCTGAAGATCAGGGCCACGGTATTGTCACCTTCTCCGGTACCGTTATTACCGCCCCTTGCTCTGTGACACCGGAAAGCTCTCAGATTGATGTCGATCTCGGCCAGGTTGCCGATAGCGTACTGAACGGCGGCCAGTACTCTCAGCCTGCAGATTTCTCTATCAAACTGCGCGACTGTATTCTGAGCACAACGGATGATAAAGGCGTGAAAACGACAACGGATAAAGTGAACGTGACCTTCACTTCTGCCAACGTCGACAGCAATGACGCCAGCCTGATGGTAAATACCAAAGAAAGCAACTACGGCGGCGCTACCGGCGTTGGCGTACGTATTATGGACGCAGGTTACAACACCGTAACCCTGGGATCCGCAGTGCCGGTAGTGTTTACCGATACCAACCCGACTCAGAACCTGGACTTCCACGCCCGCATGGAATCTAAAGGTAAAAATGCAACCGAGGGTGATGTTTACGCTCAGGCAAACTACGTCCTGGCTTATAAATAATTATCGCTTTCGCTTAATTTTTATCGATTCAAGCCGGTGATGGATTCACCGGCTTTCCTGGTCTATTTTATTAAAAGAAACGGATTTTATGCGCACTATTATTCATAGCGGTTTAATGCCAGGAAAGTTATTCCTTTTAATAAAGCATACCCTTTGCTCAGTATGTTTTACCGCATCACTATCAATGCCGCTTTATGCAATAGAATTCAATACCGATATGATTGATGCTGAGGACAGGAAAAACATCGATCTCTCGCAATTTGAAAAAAAAGGCTATATTCCTGTCGGCACCTATGTAGCACGCGTACAGATCAACAAAAATACCTTACCAAAAGCCTATCACCTGGAGTGGATAAAAGCTGATAACGAAAGCGGATCTCAGCTTTGCCTCACTAAAGAGCGCCTGGCAGAGTTCGGCTTTGCCGATGCGTTTATTGAACCGCTACAAATGTGGAATCAAAAAGGCTGTCTCGATCTCAGCCATCAGCCAGAGCTGATTATTCGTCTGGATAAAGCGAACATGGTACTGACGTTAACCGTACCCCAGGCATGGATGAAATATCAGGCTAAAAACTGGACGCCGCCGGAGTACTGGGACGACGGTATCGCGGGGCTTATGCTGGATTATAACCTTTACGCCAGCCAGTACACGCCGAGCCACGGCGACAGCAACCAGAGCGTCAACTCATATGGCACACTGGGTTTCAACCTCGGTGCATGGCGCTTACGTAGCGATTATCAGTACGATCAATCGTTTACTGAGCGGAAATCAACGGGTACCAGCAGCAGCCTGCCGCGTACCTATTTATTCCGCCCGATTCCGTCCCTGGCGTCAAAATTCACGATGGGCCAGTACGACCTGAGCTCAGGCCTCTACGATACTTTTCACTTTACCGGCGCCTCTCTGGAAAGTGATGAACAAATGCTGCCGCCGGATTTACGCGGCTATGCGCCGCAAATAAGCGGCATCGCGCAGACCAACGCTAAAGTCACCGTTACGCAAAACAGCCGCACGCTCTATCAAACGACCGTCTCCCCCGGGCCATTCACCATCGCCGATCTGGGCACAACCTTGCAGGGGCAGCTGGATGTAACGATCGAGGAAGAAGACGGACGCAAAAGTACGTTCCAGGTTGGTTCCGCCTCTATCCCTTACCTGACGCGTAAAGGGCAGGTACGTTATAAAAGTTCAGTGGGTAAACCCACATCAACGACCCACAATGATGTGAATAACCCCCTTTTCTGGACCGGGGAGGCTTCCTGGGGCTGGTTGAGTGATGTTTCTCTCTACGGCGGCGCTATCGTCACCGCCGATGACTATCAGGCGGCAACCGGTGGGGTTGGCTTTAACCTTAACCGTTTTGGCTCATTCTCCCTTGATATTACCCGCGCCGAGGCTAATCTACGTAATGACGATCAAGGTAAACAGCGCGGCTTCAGCTATCGCGCTAACTATGCCAAACGTTTTGAAGAAACAAACAGTCAGGTAACCTTCGCGGGTTACCGGTTCTCAGATAAAGAGTACGTCACGATGAGCGAATATATCAGCTCGCGCGATGGCTCCGACTCCAGCTCCAATGAGAAAGAGAGCTATGTGCTCTCCTTTAATCAGTTCGTTGCGCCGCTGGAGCTAAATACCTATCTGAGTGTCACACGTAATACCTACTGGAACAGTGAAACCAATACGAACTACTCGTTTTCTCTGAGCCGGAGCTTTGATATTGGTGCGTTTAAAAATATTTCAGCTTCATTGGCGATGAGCCGCGTGCGCTGGAATGATGATGAAGAGAATCAATATTACTTTTCACTCACCCTGCCGCTGGAAAATAATCGCAATATTATGTACAGCCTGCAGCGCTATGGCGACGACGCAACGACGCAAACGGCAACCTGGTACGATGGTTCAGATCGTAATAACCCGTGGAATATGTCCGTTTCAGGCACAGATAAAGAGTTTGGCGATGGCGAAGCGGCCATGCGCGGATACTATCAGCACTATTCACCCTATGGCCGGTTGAATGTAAACGGTAGCGTGAAGCCAAGCAGCTATCGCTCGCTCAGCGCTGGCTGGAACGGCTCGTTCACGGCAACCCGTTACGGTGCGGCATTACATGATTACAACACTGGCAACAGTTCTCGCGTCATGGTGGATGCGGATGGAATAGCCGGTGTTGAGGTAAACAATCATCGTAGTATGACCAATATGTTTGGTATTTCCGTGGTTCCGTCAGTGGGTAACTACACAACGGCGATGGTGATGGTGAACAACAACAACCTGCCGGATGGCGTGGATGTAACCAACTCGGTAATCCGCACCACGCTGACCGAAGGCGCTATTGGCTATATGCCCCTGAGCGCGACCAAAGGCTATCAGATCATCGGCGTCATCCGCCTGGAAGACGGACGCTATCCACCGCTGGGCGTGACCGTAACAGACAAAGCAACCGGTCGCGATATAGGTTTAGTCGCTGATGACGGCTTTGTATACCTGAGCGGAATACAGGAAAACAGCATCCTGACGCTAAAATGGAACGACAACGTGTGTGATTTGACACCGCCTAACCATAGCAATCTCGATGGTCAGGCCATTATTTTACCATGTAAGCCCGCACATTAATTCAGGATGAATGATGATGAAAATTAAGACATTTGCGAAAGGACTATTCTGTTTGTTGAGTACCAGCTTTGCGGTAAATGCCGCCGTGTCGCCCGACAGAACCCGCATTATTCTTAACCAGTCGGATAAGAGCGTCTCCGTGCGCTTGACCAACCAGAGCACAACGGCCCCTTTCCTTGCCCAATCATGGATTGAGGATAAGGATAATAAAAAATCCCGAAACTATATTACTGCTGTTCCGCCAATGGTGCGCCTCGAGGCGGGTGAGCAAGTACAGGTTCGCCTGATTCCTCAGCCAACGTTGACGCAGCTTCCGGCGGACAGGGAATCGCTGTTTTATTTCAACGTGCGCGAAATTCCGCCGCGCTCGGAACAGAAAAACGTCATGCAAATTGCCATGCAGAGCCGCATTAAAATTTTCTGGCGACCAAAGGCAGTCGAAGTGAAGAACGGGCAGGTGAATCTGACCGGTAAATTCGATATTAGCCGAACGGCCAGCGGGTTAACGTTAAAGAACAACTCCCCCTACTTTATCACCGTGGGTTATATCGGCACGAATGGCAAAACGCTGCTGCCAAAAACATCCAGCATGATGGCTGAACCGTTTGGCCTGGCGTCGCAGGAGATTAAAGACCTGCCGGCTAATTTCCAGGTAGGCTTTATTGGCGATTACGGCGGCCTGAATATGTTTAAAGTCAGCTGTAATTCTGTACAAGTGGTCTGTCAGTCTGAACCGGTGAAAAAGGGATAATAATGAAAAGACTACTAAGTTTTTTAACGTTATTAATCAGCCTGTTTTCTGTGCCATCATGGGCAGTAAATTGCTATCAAAATAACGAAGGAGGAGCGCTTTCTTACATTGCTACACTTCCTTCCTTTACCATTCCTAACGACATTACGCCTGGCAAGAAAATTTGGGAAAGTTCCGACATTAATATTACCGTGTACTGCGATAAAGCCTCCCACTGGAGTCGCGCTGCCCCAACGGAAGAGCTTTATGCCTGGATAAAACTCTCGGCGTTTAATAGCAGTGAGGTACTCAATAATCCTTATTTTACTTTTGGCGTAACATACGATGGTGTCGATTACGAAGGCATTAATCAAGGCATCAAGACAGGCGCCTGTCTGGATAGAATAGATCAGAAACCGCTGCCAAATATCTATCATGACCCGGTATGTAATGGTTCGGTACTGCAAAAAAATGTATCCTTTAACGCCCGCTTCCGCCTGTATATTAAAGTTAAAGCGATTCCTCCCGATAGCTCAACAGTCTATAATTTTGGTGACATTAATGTACTGCAATTTGATGGCGAAGGGGGAGCAAACCTGCTCAGTGATGCCAAAAATTTACGTTATTATATTACTGGATTAGATAACGTGCGGTTTTTGACCTGTACAGCTTCCGTTAAGCTTTTCCCTGAAAGTCAGACAGTGGATTTTGGCGTCATTCATGCTTATAAAACCGACATGCCAGCGCTGAAAAAAACGTTCAGCCTCTCCACCATCCGGGATCAGGCGGCAGGCTGTACTGAACAATTCGATATCACGACCAGCTTCTATACTAATGATACCCTATACGATATTACTCATTTGGATATGAATAATGGCTTTCTATTGAATATCTATGATAGCACGGCTAGTACTAACGTTATATTCAACCAATATATGCCATTCGCTACCTATATTCCGGGACGACCATCAACCGTCACGCATAACTATATTGCTGAGCTGACCCAAAATCCCTCCGTCTCAGTCAAGGATGGCCCTTTTAGCAAAGATGTGATTATAAAGATTAACTATCAGTAGCTTTCTTTTGGAGCTATTCAACAATAAAGCCGGGATATCCCGGCTTTCTCATTTTTTAGCGCAACTTTTAGCGCAACGACTGCAATCAGCTGGCTTTACGCTCGTGTTCGCGACGGTAGGCCACTAAATCTTCAATCGTGACCACTTCCATATTGTGCTGCTGAGCAAACTCGATGCACTGCGGCGCACGCGCCATAGAGCCGTCGTCGTTGGTCAGTTCACACAGTACGCCCGCCGGTTTGAGGCCAGCCAGCGTGACCAGATCAATGGTTGCTTCAGTATGGCCGCCGCGGGTCAGAACCCCGCCCGGCTGCGCGCGCAGCGGGAAAACGTGTCCAGGGCGGTTCAGGTCGGACGGCTTCGCGCCATCGGCAATTGCCGCGCGCACGGTGGTCACGCGGTCAGCGGCGGAAACGCCGGTGGTCACGCCTTCAGCGGCTTCGATGGTCACGGTAAAACCGGTACCGTAGGCGCTGGTGTTGTTCTCAACCATCATTGGCAGGTCGAGCTGTTTACGGCGATCTTCCGTCAGGCACAGGCAGACAATGCCGCTGCCATGGCGAATGGTCAACGCCATCTGCTCAACGGTCATGGTTTCAGCGGCGAAAATCATATCGCCTTCGTTTTCACGGTCTTCATCGTCAAGCACCATCACACCGCGGCCTTCGCGCAGTGCATCCAGAGCACGTTCTACACGTTCAAAAGCGGTACCAAAAGAGGAAAGTAGCGTCTGATTCATGGTAAAAAAAACCTCATTAATTGTATGGTTACCAGAATCAGGGCAGTCTTAGGAGCGCCGGTTTAGCGGCAAAAGTCAACGCAAGCGGGTACAAACCCGGCTGAGCCGTTACTCTCTCCCATCCGGACTCTAACCGTCGGCCCCGGAATTACACCGGATCTGCTGACCTTTCTGCGTTCGCAGAAAGCGCTCGCGGGCTTTCAACGCTATGGTTGATTTACCGCCGGTGGGGAATTTCGCCCCGCCCTGAGAATAAGCAAAGCAACTATAACGCTATTGACTATCGTCGGCAATGCATAAGCTTCAAACATTTATGGTTTATAGGCGCCGACGATCGCACTACAATGAGCGGATAACCGACCAGAGCAGGAAACCACCATGATTGACCCGAAAAAAATTGAACAAATCGCCCGTCAGGTTCATGAATCAATGCCGAAGGGGCTCCGCGATCTGGGGGAAGACGTGGAGAAAAAAATCCGTCAGGTGCTCCAGTCGCAGTTAACTCGCCTGGACCTGGTAAGCCGCGAAGAGTTCGACGTGCAGACGCAGGTGCTGTTGCGCACGCGTGAAAAGCTGGCGCTTCTGGAGCAGCGTCTTAACGATCTGGAAAACCGTTCGCCGAGCGCGCCGGCAGCGCCGGACGTCGAAGAGAAGCCGTAAAACAAGCAACGGGCCGTCAGGCCCGTTGTCGTATCTGTACTGCGGTAAGTAGATTAGTGCTCCAGCTCCGCTTCTGGCGTCATGGTTTTATTCGCCTCGCGGCAGTAAAGTTCATAGCGTTGACAAAACCATTCGCGATGCGCTTCATCCATATTACCAACAATGGCCTGAAGATCGACGGGCTGACCTTGTGCGTTCATTCTGGCGAAGCTCTGGGCCAGAAAATCAAAATTCTTCATTAAATACATATCGTTTTTCTTCATACGCATACTCCTTCAGCCGTTGGTGTTCTGATTGGTCATATGCTTTTTACTGACTTCAGTATTTATCCTTACCTTAGCTTTTTTTGTACGAAAAATGCGCCTCAAATGGCGATTTGTTGAGCCAAATCATTTATGCCGTCATTAAATAAAAAGAGGCCCGCGATTAGGCGATCGCGGGCCTCTTTTGTCCTGTTTCGCAGCGTTATCGCTGGTTACGCCTCGATTAGCGCGATAATTCCGGACATACCGCCGCTACGGTGCGAAGAGAAAACATTACTCTTTGTTATCTTTCTGGATCTTCTTGATGATGTTGGTCGTCGAGCAGCCATCTTCAAAGTTGAGCACCAGCACCTCGCCGCCGTTTGCCCAGACTTCTTCGCTACCGGCGATCTGTTCCGGCTTATAGTCGCCGCCTTTCACCAGCAGATCCGGCAGAATTCCGGCAATCAGACGCTGCGGGGTATCCTCTTCAAAAGAGACCACCCAATCGACGGCTTCCAGCGCGCCCAGCACGATCATCCGCTGATCCAGCGGGTTGACCGGGCGAGAGTCGCCTTTCAGACGCCGGGTTGACGCGTCGCTGTTCACCGCAACGATCAGCCGATCGCCCAGCTTGCGCGCGTTAGCCAGGTAGGAAACGTGGCCCGCGTGTAAAATGTCGAACACGCCGTTGGTCATCACCACTTTCTCGCCGCGCTTGCGCGCCGCGGCAACCGCCAGCTTCAGCTCTTCTTCGCTCATCACGCCAAAACCGGTCTCGGAGCGCCCGCGTACCGCGTTCTCCAGTTCGATAGGCGAAACGGTAGAGGTACCGAGTTTGCCCACCACGACGCCCGCCGCCGCGTTGGCAAAGTAGCAGGCCTCTTCCAGAGTGTTGCCGGAGGCCAGCGTCGCCGCCAGCACGCCGATGACAGTGTCGCCCGCGCCGGTAACGTCATAGACTTCCTGGGCCTGCGTGGGCATATGCAGCGGCGGTCGCCCCGGCTGCAGCAGCGTCATCCCCTGCTCGGAACGGGTCACCAGCAGCGCCGAGAGGTCAAAATCGGCGATGATTTTCATCCCGCGTTCAACGATCTCTTCTTCATCCTTACATTTACCCGCGACCGCCTCAAATTCTGAGAGGTTAGGCGTCAGCAGGGTGGCGCCGCGATAGCGTTCAAAATCCGTGCCCTTCGGGTCGATAAGCACCGGAACGCCCGCGTCGCGAGCCAGCTTAATCATGGTCTGGACGCTGGTCAGCGCGCCTTTGGCGTAATCAGACAGCACCAGCGCGCCAATGGAGCTCAGCGCCTGCTGAATACGCTCGTGCATCGGCTGCGGATCGACGCCGGAGAAACCCTCTTCAAAATCGAGACGAATCAGCTGCTGGTTGCGCGACAGCACGCGCAGTTTGGTAATCGTCGGATGGGTCGGGACGGACACAAAGTCGCACTTCACGTTGACGTCGGCCAGTGCCTTGCTTAACGCGCGGGCGGCATCGTCAATCCCGGTCAGGCCAACCAGACGAGAGGTCGCGCCGAGCGACGCAATGTTCATCGCCACGTTTGCCGCGCCGCCAGGACGTTCTTCGATATTTTCCACCTTCACCACCGGCACCGGCGCTTCCGGCGAAATACGGCTGGTGGGACCATACCAGTAGCGGTCCAGCATCACATCGCCAACCACCAACACTCCTGCACGTTCAAACTCTGGCAGCGTTACTTTCATTCCTCTCTCCTGCGAGACGCAAACTTTGCGCGCGATAATAGCACACCCGGTTTTTTAGTTAAGCCATCAACCACTTCTGCCAGCTGGCGCTGACCTGTTCACGCTCCTGGCTAAACGCTTCTGGCGCCACGTTCCCCGGCTGCTCCTGCAGCGCCAGGTGATGGAGCGCATCGCGCAGCGTGGTGTAAGCGTGAGTTAACGCCCTCGCCTCTGCCTCGTCCATAATGTCGTTCTGCGCCAGCAGTTCCAGAATACGGACGTTATCGGACCAGCGCGTGAGCTTCGGTTTATCACTGGCATAGCGTAGGACCAGATACTGGGTAATAAATTCAATATCCGTGATACCCCCGGCATCGGCTTTAATATCAAAGCGATCGTGATGCTTATTCCCCAGGTGAGCGCGCATTTTTTCGCGCATTTCCCGCACTTCGGTCTGCAGTTTTTCGCCTTCTCGCGGGGTAGTAAGAATATCCCGACGAATGGCGTCAAAGCGCGCCTGTAGCTCAGGATCGCCATACACTACGCGGGCGCGAACCAGCGCCTGATGCTCCCAGGTCCATGCCTCATTTTGTTGATAATCAGCAAAGGCATCGGCGGTGGTCACCAGCATGCCCGCCGCACCAGAAGGACGTAAGCGAGCGTCCACTTCGTACAGAATGCCCGACGAGGTGCGAGTGCTGAAAAGATGCATGATGCGCTGCGCCAGCCGCAGATAAAACTGACGACCGTCGATTTCGCGCTCGCCGTCGGTCATCACCTCCATCGGACAATCGTGGAGGAACACCAGATCGAGATCGGAACTGTAGCCCAGCTCCCAGCCCCCCAGCTTACCGTAGCCAACCACCGCAAAACCGCGCCCCTGGCGATCGTGCAGGTGCGTCGGCTGCCCGTAGCGGGCCACCATCTGCAGCCAGGCCTGCTGGACCACCGCGTCAATCATCGCCTCCGCCAGCCAGGTTAAGTGATCGCTCACTTTCATCACCGGCAGGGTTCCGGCGATATCGGCCGCGGCGATATGCAGCAGCTGCGCCTGCTTAAACTGGCGTAGCGCCTCCAACTGCTGCTCTTCATCATCTTCCGGTACGCGCAGCAGATACTGGCGCAGTTCATCGCGATAGGCATCGGTGGCCGTTGGCTGATAAAGCGTATTCGGGTCCAGCAGCTCGTCCAGCAGCAGCGGATGGCGAGCCAGCTGGCTGGCGACCATCGGCGATGCCGCGCACAGGCTAATCAGGTGCTTTAACGCGCCGGGGAATTCGCTCAGCAGCTCCAGATAGGTTGTGCGGGTGACAATCCCGGTGAGCAGCGGCGTAATGCGCGCCAGCGGCACCGGGGCATCCGCGCGCGAGCAGATTTCGCTGAGCAGATGCGGCATGAGCTGGTCGAGTACCTGACGGCCGCGCGGGCCAATCGTGCGCCGGTCCAGCTCTTTACGAAAATCGGCGATCAGCGCCAGCACGCTGCGGCGATCGCTGTCGGCGAGATGCGCCAGCGCCGGGCTGGTATCATCCTCCTGCAGCGCGTCCTGCCACAGTTCGCGCCAGTACTCTTCAAGCTGTTCATCCGGCGACTGGGTTTCATCGTCGCCGATCAATTCATTAAACACGCGCCGCACGTTGGCCATCTGCTCCGCCAGCCGCGCGCTGAGCGTATCCCAGTCGGCAGCCCCCATCCCCCAGGCCAGCCGTGCGCGATTAAGTTCATCCTGCGGCAGGGTTTGCGTCTGCTCGTCGTTGATGCTTTGCAGCAGGTTTTCCAGGCGACGCAAAAACAGATAGGCTTCGCGCAGCCTCTGCGCATCCCCTTCCGGCAGCAGGTGCAGCTCTTCGATGGCGGCCAGCGTCGGCAGCAAAGCCCGCTGTTGCAGCATCGGTTCGCGTCCGCCGCGAATCAGCTGGAAGACCTGGACGATAAACTCCACTTCGCGGATGCCGCCCGCGCCGAGCTTGATATTGTCCTTCAGTCCCCGACGGCGCACCTCACGGGCGATCATTCCCTTCATGTTACGCAGAGACTGAATCACGCTGAAATCAATATAGCGGCGGAAGACAAACGGCCGCAGCATGGCGCGCAGCTCGCTGGCGTAAACGCCATCGTTATCGCCCATGATTCGCGCTTTCACCATCGCGTAGCGCTCCCAGTCGCGCCCCTGCTCCTGGTAATAATCCTCCAGCGCGGCAAAGCTCAGCACCAGCGGGCCGCTGTCGCCAAACGGGCGCAGGCGCATATCAACGCGGTAGACAAAGCCATCCTGGGTGGGCTGATCCAGCACCTTAATCAGGCGCTGCCCGAGGCGGGTAAAAAACTGGGCGTTGTCCAGCTCGCGACGGCCGCCGCGCGTGGCGCCATGCTCCGGCCAGGCGAAAATCAGATCGATGTCGGAGGAGAAATTCAGCTCGCCGCCGCCGAGCTTGCCCATCCCGAGGATCAGCAGCGGCTGCGGCGTACCTTCAGCATTACACGGAGTGCCCCATTCACGGCAGCAGGCGGCGTATAGCCAGTCGCGCGCGGCGACGATTAAGGTCTCCGCCAGCGCGCTTAGCTGCTGCAGGCTGCTCTCTTCGCTGACCAGCGATAGCGCCTGGGCCCAGGCGATACGCACCATGATCCGACGGCGAAACTGGCGCAGCTCGCGCATCAGCGCGGCTTCATCATTGACCTCGGCCAGGCGAACCTGCAGCCAGTCGGCATAGTGATGCCACTCCTGCGCCTCAGGAGGCGCACTTTCAAGCTCCGCCAGCCACTGCGGCTGCGCGATCAGACTCTGTTCGACGAAATCGCTAAAGGCCATGACCGATTGCGCCCGATCGCTCAACGTCGATACGGGAAAATCCGCTGGTAGCCGGCCTGCGACCGTCTGCCAGTGCTGCTGTAATTGCGAAGAAAGCGGCATCTTAGGGGCTCCCTGGCCTGAAATTATCGTTTTCCACTATGCAGCCAGAACGGCTCCGCGGCCAGCGCCTGGCGACGAAAATATTCGATAACGCTGCTGTCGTTATGCGCTATCGCCCGGCGGGTTTCTTGCCAGTTTTCCAGCCACGGCGCGGCAGCGTCGATATAAGCGCCGGATAGCAGCTGAACGGTGTCAATTTCACGGGTCAGGCGCGGAAGCTGATCGACATAACCGTCAGCGGACGGCTGGCGGAAGGCGTTTTTCAGCTCCGCCGCCGCTCTGGAGAGCTGAATATCCGCGAAGCGTTTAAACGAACCGGCAATTTTCTGCTCTCCGGCTGCGTTCAGGAAGGGACGCCAGCCGCGGTTTATCAGCAGATCGGTCAGCGTCAGCTTGGCTCTGACGGTCGCCACGCTGAAAAGCGCCGCCTGGGCGGTTTCGGCCTCCGCCAGCGCCGCCTCAGCTTCGCTCAGACGCTCACGCAGCAGCGTGGTGGCCTTGCGCGGGACAATACCGCCAAACAGCACCAGCGCGTGCCGCACGCGGGCGATAGCGTGCAAAATCTCCGCTTTCGCTTTTGTATTGCCGCGATTGAGGAGTTCATCATGATACAGCCAGTGCGCCAGCGCGCTTTCCAGCGCTGCTTCCAGACCCTGCTCGACGCTGGCCTTCGGCGCGACGCGAAGGATCGTTAACGCGGTCAGCGGACGTTCTTCATTGCCCTGCGCCAGATGATAACCGCGCGCCGCCTTGCTCAGGCTGCCCTGACGCAGTACGCCGGTATCCAGCAGGCGACGGGCAAGGGTCAGAATGTCCTGGGTAGTACCGGACAGCAGTTCCAGCTCCAGTTCACAAATCGGTTCCTGATGCTCGCCGGCTTTAACTTCGCCGCGATCAAGCGCGATTTCAATTTCGCTGTCGCCTTCTTTGACCACCCATCTTTCACGCTCAAAATCGGTGCTGAAAAGCGGCTGTACGTTCTGTGCGAGCGCCGCCGGCAGTTCCCCCTGCGGCCAGACCTCAGCCGGCAGTTTCTCCAGCGCCAGCTCCGGGGTGTCCAGCGGAATGTTGTATTCCGGACGCTGATGCAGGCCGCCGACGACGCGCCCGGCGATTTTCAGCGTCATTTCATAGCGCCCCTGGTCGCCGCGAATGCGCAGCCCCATGTCGTGGCGGCGCAGCCAGTTATCCGCCGTTTCATAGTAAATATTCAGCAATTGACCCGCTGGCGTATGCTTTGCCTCCAGCGCGTTGAGGTGCTGACGCAGCGCGTCAACGCCATCCTGAGCGACGATAAACTTTAATTCGATTTCTTGAGCCATGACTGAATTCTTCCGCTTATATGCTGTGCCGGGAAATTGCGGCGAACTAACAACGATATTTCTTGTCAGTAAATAGTATTTTGCGGCGAATCGCCATGCAATGCGCATTTTGCCGGGCCACCTCCTGGATGATTCCGATTGTGGCGGAAAACTTTGCGTCGCTTCGGCGATGCCACTACTATCGTTCAACTTTTTATGACCAAACGATGACCTGATGCCAAAATTACGCCTTATTACATTGACTTTGCTGGCGCTGAGCGCCGCCACGGCGGTCCACGCGGAAGAAAAACGTTACGTTTCAGATGAACTGAATACCTGGGTGCGCAGCGGTCCGGGCGATAACTATCGTCTCGTGGGCACCATCAACGCCGGTGAAGAAGTCGCGGTGCTGCAAACCAACGACAGCACGAACTATGCTCAGGTACGCGACAACAGCGGCCGTACCGCCTGGATCCCCTTGAAAGAGCTGAGCAACGAGCCCAGCCTGCGCACCCGCGTGCCGGATCTGGAAAACCAGGTCAAAACCCTGACCGACAAACTCAACAACATCGACACCACCTGGAATCAGCGCACGGCGGACATGCAGAAGAAAGTCGCCGGTAGCGACGCCGTGATAAACGGTCTGAAAGAAGAGAACCAAAAGCTGAAAAATGAGCTGGTTGTCGCGCAGAAAAAGGTAAACGCCGCAAATCTGCAGCTTGATGACAAACAGCGCACCATTATCATGCAGTGGTTTATGTACGGCGGCGGCGTGCTGGGCGTCGGCCTGATCCTCGGACTGGTGTTGCCGCACCTGGTACCGAGCCGCAAACGCAAAGACCGCTGGATGAACTAATTCGTCTTCTCTGCCAGACTTACGTATCATCGTAAGAAAATAAAGACGGGAGAGTGAGGCGTGAAGGTTTATCTGGTCGGTGGTGCAGTACGAGATGCGTTATTAAGGCTACCGGTTAAAGACAAAGATTGGGTCGTGGTTGGCGCCACGCCTCAGCAACTTCTCGACGCGGGCTACCAGCAGGTAGGCCGTGATTTTCCCGTGTTCCTGCATCCGCAAAGCCGCGAAGAGTATGCGCTGGCGCGCACCGAGCGCAAGTCCGGCTCCGGCTACACCGGCTTTACCTGCTATGCCGCCGCTGACGTCACCCTTGAGCAAGACCTGCTGCGCCGCGATCTGACGATCAACGCGCTGGCCCAGGACGCCGACGGCCAGATTATCGATCCCTACGGCGGCCAGGCTGATTTACGCCAGCGCCTGCTGCGCCACGTCTCGCCCGCCTTTAGCGAGGACCCGCTACGCGTCCTGCGCGTGGCGCGTTTTGCCGCCCGCTACGCGCATCTGGGGTTCCGTATCGCCGATGAAACCATGGCGCTGATGCGGGCGATGGCCGATGCTGGCGAACTGGCGCACCTCACGCCCGAGCGGGTGTGGAAAGAGACGGAAAGCGCCCTATCTACCCGCAATCCGCAGCTCTTCTTCCAGACATTACGCGACTGCCGCGCGCTCAAGGTGCTGTTCCCGGAAGTCGACGCTCTTTATGGCGTACCGGCCCCGGCTAAATGGCACCCGGAAATCGACACTGGCCTGCACACGCTGATGACCGTCACCATGGCGGCGATGCTCTCGCCCGAAGTGGATGTCCGTTTTGCCACCCTATGCCACGACCTCGGGAAAGGGCTGACGCCGAAAGCGCTCTGGCCGCGCCATCATGGTCACGGTCCGGCTGGCGTTAAGCTGGTCGAGCAGCTCTGCGCCCGTTTGCGGGTGCCAAACGAGCTGCGCGACCTGGCAAAACTGGTCGCCGAATTTCACGATCTGATTCATACCCTGCCCATCCTGCAGCCGAAAACGCTGGTCAAGCTGTTCGATAATATCGACGCCTGGCGCAAGCCGCATCGTGTCAGGCAAATCGCGTTAACCAGCGAGGCCGACGTGCGCGGGCGCACCGGCTTTGAAGCCTGCGATTATCCGCAGGGTCGCCTGCTGCTGGAAGCCTGGGACGTTGCCCGGTCGGTTTCAACTAAAGAGGTGGTGGCGGAAGGTTTTCAGGGCGTTGAAATTCGTGAAGAGCTGACGCGTCGGCGGATTCAGGCCGTCGCCCGCTGGAAAGAAAAGCGTTGCCCTCAGCCGCGGGACTGAGGGCGGGCGCTTAGAAGAAGACCACGTAGACCGCTGCCGCAACGATAAAACGGTAGATGGCGAACGGGATAAACGAAATACGTTTAATCAGCTGCAGGAAGGTTTTAATCGCAATCAGCGCGACGATAAATGCCGTGATAAAACCGACGGCAAACATCGGAATATCGCCGGCGTTCAGAAAGCCAATGCTCTTGTACATATCCAGTACGGTTGCGCCCATCATCATCGGCACCGCCAGCAGGAACGAGAACTCAGAGGCCGCATAGCGGCTGACGCCCATCAGCATCCCGCCGGAAATCGTCGCCCCGGAACGCGAGAAGCCCGGCCACAGCGCCAGACACTGGAAGCAGCCGATGACGAATGCCTGACGATAGGTCATATCATCAATGCCCACCGCGCGCGGCTGTTTCGGCTTCAGCACCTCCGCCGCGATCAGCAGCACGCCGCCCACAATCAGCGCATACATCACGTTTATCGGGTTAAACAGCGACTTGATGGTATCGTGGAAAATCAGCCCCAGCACCACCGCCGGGATCATCCCCAAAAGAATATGGATAAGCGACAGGCGACCGCTGCCCTGGCCTTCATGCTCGGGCTTTTTGCCAAAATGAATGCCGATAAGACCAAACAGGCGGCGCCAGAACATCACCACAACGGCCAGAATGGAACCAAGCTGAATGACGACTTCAAACGTATTCGCGGTATCGCCTTCAAAACCCAGCAGATGACCGACAATAATCATATGACCAGTACTGGAGACAGGTAAAAATTCTGTCAAACCCTCAACCACACCCAATATTGCCGCTATCAGCAGCGAGTGTATATCGCTCATCCAATTAAACCCTTTAAAAAGTAAAATGAAAAAAACCAGGAACGAAGAACCGAGCTATCAGGCGTGCTTATTTGGCCACAGACAGCGCGCAGAAAAGTGAGCGTACAGGTTGTACGCAAGGATTTCGAGCGCTGTCACAGGGCAAAACGGCAAAGAAAATAGCCTGATGGCCGGATTCTATGACCGGTATAAACGCAATTTGTTTAACGAGTATGACCTGAAAAGTTTTGTTTCAGATTAAGGCCACGTTCAATAATGACGCCGACGTTAGCCGCCCGGGCTACCGCCCCAGGTTTGCTGACTTTAATACGTACCCATGGAGATTGAAACTTTTCCAGCAGCAGGTCGGCAATTTCTTCCGCCACGCGTTCCACCAGCGCAAAACGCCCGCCTTCGACGTGGCTGATTACCAGCTCGCTGATATCAGCATAGCTGAGACAATCGCTGACATCATCGCTGGCCGCCGCTTTGCGGTTATCCCACGCCATTTCGATATCGAACACCAGCTTCTGTTCGATGGTCTGTTCCCAGTCGTAAACACCAATTGTGGTGATTACCGAAAGTTGCTCTATAAATACAATATCCATCACGACCTGCCTGCTTTTTGGCTAAACCGGATACCACTTCCGGCCAATTATGCGTATTATCCACAGATGCAAAGACATCCCCTAAATAATTTGCGTTGCAGGAAGACAGCGACGCGGCAAGGCTCCAGGAGCATAGCATCGCTATGGGTCCCGGAGAGCCAATGCGCGGACAACGCGCAGTGCGCAGGGGATAAAACGACACTTTCAAAATGGAACAGCTGATGAGTGCAATCGCGCCTGGACTGGTTATCCTCGCCTACCTCTGCGGCTCAATCTCCAGCGCCATTCTCGTTTGCCGCCTCGCTGGCCTTCCCGACCCTCGCGACAGCGGCTCCGGCAATCCAGGGGCGACGAACGTCCTGCGAATTGGCGGCAAGGGCGCAGCCGTAGCGGTGCTTATTTTTGACGTACTGAAAGGCATGCTGCCGGTCTGGGGCGCGTGGGCGTTAGGCCTGACGCCGTTCTGGCTCGGCCTGGTGGCGATCGCCGCCTGCGTGGGCCATATCTGGCCGGTATTTTTTAACTTTCGCGGCGGTAAAGGCGTGGCCACCGCTTTCGGCGCCATTGCTCCTATCGGCTGGGATCTCACCGGCGTGATGGCCGGAACCTGGCTGCTGACGATTCTGCTCAGCGGCTACTCCTCGCTGGGGGCTATCGTGAGCGCGCTGATTGCTCCGTTCTATGTCTGGTGGTTCAAACCGCAGTACACTTTCCCGGTTTCGATGCTGTCATGCCTGATTCTGCTGCGCCATCACGACAACATACAGCGTCTGTGGCGTCGTCAGGAAACCCGCATCTGGACCCGGCTCAAAAAGAAGAAAAAAACGCCGGAGCAGAAATAACCTTTGCTGCGCCGCAACTTCGCGGCAAGTAAGCCCCAGGTGATTAAAGTAAACCAACGCGGCTGCGGCTCGAAGTATGACGGGTATAAGCTTTTCATATGACCGGGATGATTGGCCCCCGATCAATACTCTTCGCTGCTGTTTTATCTTGATTTTGCAGGGGCGCGACATTGCACGGCACCGTGTTACCACAGAATAAAAAAGGCTGGCAGGCCTCGCTGGACCTCCAGTTTCAATTTCTCGGCGGGAAAACCACGCTCGCCTCCCGTCGTCATGTCGGTCCCCTCACCGTTCAGCGCCCGTTTTATCCCGAAGAAGAGACCTGCCACCTCTATCTGCTTCATCCGCCCGGCGGTATCGTCGGCGGCGATGAGCTCACCATTAGCGCGACGATGGATCCCGGGTGCCACACGCTGATCACCATGCCCGGCGCCAGCAAGTTCTATCGCAGCAGCGGCGCGCAGGCGCGTCTTCAGCAAACCCTGACGCTGGCCGAAAACTCAACGCTCGAGTGGCTGCCGCAGGACGCGATCTTCTTTCCCGGCGCCAACGCCGCTTTGTCTACCGCCTTTCATCTCGCCGCGTCCAGCACGCTGCTGGCGTGGGACCTGCTGTGCCTTGGCCGGCCGGTCATCGGCGAAGCCTTTAGCCACGGCGCGCTCGCCAATCGCCTGGAGGTGTGGGTCGACAGCTCTCCGCTGCTGATTGAGCGCCTGAGCCTGGCCGATGGACAGCTGGCCTGCGTCGCGCAGCAGCCGTGGGTGGGAACGATGCTGTTCTACCCGGCGAACGAAACGCTGCTCGAAGGCGTACGCGAAAAACTTACGCCGCTGGCAAACTACGCCGGCGCGACGCTCACCGACGGCCTGCTGACGGTACGCTTTCTAAGTGACGATAATCTGCTTTGCCAGCGGGCAATGCGCGATATCTGGCAATTTATGCGCCCGCACCTGACCGGCAAATCTCCGGTACTCCCCCGAATCTGGCTGACTTAAGAGAACGCTATGGAACTGACACCCAGAGAAAAAGACAAGCTGTTGCTGTTTACCGCCGCGCTGGTGGCGGAGCGTCGCCTGGCCCGCGGTCTGAAGCTCAACTATCCCGAATCCGTGGCCCTGATTAGCGCCTTTATTATGGAGGGCGCGCGCGATGGCAGAAGCGTCGCGGCGCTGATGGAAGAAGGACGCCACGTCCTGAGCCGCGACCAGGTCATGGAAGGCGTGCCGGAAATGATCCCCGATATCCAGGTCGAAGCCACCTTCCCGGACGGCTCGAAGCTGGTTACCGTCCATAACCCGATAATCTGAGGTAGCGCGATGATCCCAGGAGAATATCAGGTAAAACCCGGCCAGATAGCGATTAACGTCGGCCGCGCCACCTGCTGCATTATCGTTGAAAATCACGGCGATCGGCCGATTCAGGTCGGCTCGCATTACCACTTCGCCGAGGTCAACCCGGCGCTGAAGTTCGATCGCCAGCAGGCGACCGGCTATCGCCTGAATATCGCCGCCGGCACCGCAGTGCGCTTCGAACCTGGCCAAAAGCGCGAGGTGGAGCTGGTGGCGCTGGCCGGAACCCGCGCGGTGTACGGTTTCCGCGGAGACGTTATGGGCGCGCTGGAGGCTAACGATGAGTGACATTTCACGTCAGGCCTATGCCGACATGTTCGGCCCCACCACCGGCGATAAAGTTCGCCTGGCGGACACCGAGCTGTGGATCGAGGTCGAAGATGATTTGACCACCTACGGCGAAGAGGTCAAATTCGGCGGTGGCAAAGTGATCCGCGACGGTATGGGCCAGGGACAGATGCTTTCCGCCGGGTGTGTGGATCTGGTGCTGACCAATGCCCTGATCGTCGATTACTGGGGGATCGTCAAAGCCGACATCGGCGTCAAAGACGGGCGGATCTTCGCGATCGGCAAAGCCGGTAACCCGGATATTCAGCCCAACGTCACGATCCCGATCGGCGCGGCCACGGAAATTATTGCGGCGGAAGGCAAGATCGTCACCGCCGGCGGCGTCGATACGCATATTCACTGGATCTGTCCGCAGCAGGCGGAAGAGGCGCTGGTCTCCGGCGTCACCACCATGATCGGCGGCGGGACCGGCCCGGCGGCGGGCACCAACGCCACGACCTGCACGCCCGGGCCGTGGTACATCTCGCGGATGCTGCAGGCCGCGGACAGCCTGCCGGTCAATATTGGCCTGCTGGGTAAAGGCAATGGTTCGAATCCGGATGCGCTGCGTGAGCAGGTCGCGGCCGGGGTTATCGGCCTGAAGATTCACGAAGACTGGGGCGCGACCCCGGCGGCAATCGACTGCGCGCTGACGGTGGCCGACGAAATGGACGTGCAGGTCGCGCTGCACAGCGACACCCTCAATGAGTCCGGATTCGTTGAGGATACCCTGGCGGCCATCGGCGGGCGCACTATCCATACTTTCCATACCGAAGGGGCGGGCGGCGGCCATGCGCCGGATATTATTACCGCCTGCGCGCACCCCAATATTCTGCCCTCGTCGACCAACCCGACGCTGCCCTATACCGTCAACACCATTGACGAACATCTGGATATGCTGATGGTTTGCCATCATCTCGACCCGGATATCGCCGAGGACGTGGCGTTTGCCGAATCGCGCATTCGGCGGGAAACCATTGCCGCGGAAGACGTCCTGCACGATCTGGGCGCCTTCTCCCTCACCTCGTCTGATTCGCAGGCGATGGGCCGCGTCGGCGAAGTGGTGTTGCGCACCTGGCAGGTGGCGCACCGGATGAAGGTCCAGCGCGGCCCGCTGGCGGAAGAGAGCGGCGATAACGACAACTTCCGCGTGAAGCGCTATATCGCCAAATACACCATTAATCCGGCGTTAACCCACGGTATCGCCCATGAAGTCGGTTCGATTGAAGTGGGGAAACTGGCGGATCTGGTGCTGTGGTCCCCGGCGTTCTTCGGCGTGAAGCCGGCGACGATCGTCAAAGGCGGTATGATCGCGATGGCGCCGATGGGCGACATCAACGCCTCTATCCCGACGCCGCAGCCGGTGCACTATCGCCCGATGTTCGGCGCGCTGGGCAGCGCTCGCCACCGCTGCCGTTTGACCTTTCTGTCGCAGGCGGCGGCGGAAAACGGCGTCGCTGAACGGCTGAACCTGCACAGCGCGACGGCGGTGGTTAAAGGCTGCCGCACGGTACAAAAAGGCGATATGCACCACAACGGCCTGCTGCCCACTATTACCGTGGATTCGCAAACCTACGAGGTGCGCATCGACGGCGAACTGATAACCAGCGAACCGGCGGACGTGTTACCGATGGCGCAACGTTATTTCCTGTTTTAAGGAGCGCAAATGCTTTATTTGACCCAACGGGTGGAGACCCCTGCGCAGGCCACGGCCAGCGTTACCCTGCCGATTGACGTGCGGGTAAAAAGCCGCATTAAAGTCACGCTTAACGATGGCCGTCAGGCGGGCCTGCTGCTGCCGCGCGGTCTGCTGCTGCGCGGCGGCGACATTCTCAGTAACGAAAACGGTAGCGAATTCATTGAAGTGATCGCCGCTGATGAAGCCGTTTCGGTCGTACGCTGCGATGACCCCTTTATGCTGGCGAAGGCCTGCTATCACCTTGGCAATCGCCACGTGCCGCTACAGATTATGCCCGGCGAGCTGCGCTATCATCACGATCACGTCCTGGACGATATGCTGCGCCAGTTTGGCCTGGCCGTGGATTTCGCGCATCTGCCGTTTGAACCGGAAGCCGGCGCCTACGCCAGCGAATCGCACGGCCATCACCACCACCATCACGATCGTGAGCACAGCCACTAAATGCCGACGCCGGAAAAACGTCTGCGCTTGATGCAGCTTGCCAGCAGCAGCCTCCCGGTTGGCGGCTACAGCTGGTCCCAGGGGCTGGAGTGGGCGGTGGAAGCGGGCTGGGTAGCGGATACCGCCGCCTTTGAGCGCTGGCAGCTGCGCCAAATGGAGCAGAGCTTTTTTACCGTCGACCTGCCGCTGTTTGCCCGCCTCTACCGGGCCTGCGAAGCGGGCGATCTGGCCTGCGCCCGGCGCTGGACCGCTTATCTGCTCGCCTGCCGGGAAACCCGCGAGCTGCGCGATGAAGAGCGCAACCGCGGCGCGGCCTTCACCCGGCTGCTGGCCGACTGGCAGCCGGACTGCCCGCCCGAGTGGCGCAAGCTGTGCCAGCAAAGTCAGCTAACCGGCATGGCGTGGCTCGGCGTACGCTGGCAAATCGCCATTCCTGACCTGGCCCTGAGCCTTGGCTATAGCTGGATTGAAAGCGCGGTGATGGCGGGCGTCAAGCTGGTGCCCTTTGGCCAGCAGGCGGCCCAGCAGTTGATTCTTCGCCTGTGCGACCGCTACGCGGCGGACATGGACAGCGCCCTGGCGACCCCGGACGACGCCATCGGTTCGGCGACGCCGCTTGCGGCTATCGCTTCCGCCCGGCACGAAACCCAGTATTCCCGATTATTCCGTTCTTAGGAGAAGGTATGAACATGATTAAGCAACCGCTGCGCGTCGGCGTCGGCGGCCCGGTCGGCTCCGGAAAAACCGCGCTGCTGGAAGCCCTCTGCAAAGCCATGCGCGACACCTGGCAACTGGCGGTGGTGACCAACGATATCTACACCAAAGAAGATCAGCGCATTCTCACCGAGGCTGGCGCCCTTGAGCCTGAACGAATTGTCGGCGTCGAAACCGGCGGCTGCCCGCATACCGCTATTCGGGAAGATGCGTCGATGAACCTTGCCGCGGTGGAAGCGCTGAGCGAGAAATTCGGCAATCTCGATCTCATCTTTGTAGAAAGCGGCGGCGATAATCTGAGCGCCACCTTCAGCCCGGAGCTGGCGGATCTCACCATCTACGTCATCGACGTGGCGGAAGGGGAAAAAATCCCGCGCAAAGGCGGACCGGGGATCACCAAATCCGACTTCCTGGTGATCAACAAAACCGATCTTGCACCGTACGTGGGCGCGTCTCTGGAAGTGATGGAGCGCGATACCCTGCGCATGCGCGGCGAACGCCCGTGGAGCTTCACCAACCTGAAAAGCGGCGACGGCCTGCAAAATATCATCGCCTTTATCGAAGACAAAGGCATGCTCGGCAAGTAACCCCTGCACCATCCCGGCGCAGAGGTGTCGGGATGGTGCATACCCTGCCCTCTCTTTAACCATCCCCTTCATGAAGCCCTGATAGCGCCTGCCCTGCGATGTGGCATAAGGTTTGCTAATTCCAGTCATGCCTAACCATTAAGGAATGACTATGTCATCACTGGATATAAAAACTGATTTACCTGCGCAAACCAGTGCCTCCGGCTCCAAAGAAACGCTGGAAGATTATACCCTTCGCTATGCTCCGCTGAGCTTTCGCCGCTGGGGACCGGGGGTTGTCGCGGTGACCGCATTGGGCGGCATCGCCTATCTGGCTGACTTTTCTATCGGCGCCAGCATCGGCATGGCCTGGGGCACCACCAATGCGATTTACGCGATCCTGCTGGCGGCACTGGTTATTTTTCTTACCGGTATTCCGCTGGCGATTACCGCCGCGCGCTATAACATCGACCTCGACCTGATCACCCGCAGCGCCGGTTTCGGCTACTTTGGTTCGGTGATCACCAGCATTATCTTCGCCGGATTTACCTTTATCTTCTTCGCGCTTGAAGGCTCGATCATGGCGCAGGGGCTGCTGGTGGGCCTGGGGATCCCGCTGTGGATGGGCTACCTCATCGCCACGCTGATGGTCTTGCCGCTGGTGGTCTACGGCATGAAGGCGCTGACTCGCCTTCAGGTCTGGACGACACCGCTGTGGCTGGTCCTGATGGTGGTTCCGGTGGCGTGGCTTATCGCCAAAGATCCGGATCTGGTGGACGGCTTTATGAACTTCGCCGGTAAAAACAACGCCTCAACGGTAGATTTAACCGCCATTATGCTCGGCGCGGGGGTCTGCCTGTCGCTGATCATGCAGATTGGCGAGCAGATCGACTATCTGCGCTTTATGCCGCCGAAGACCGCGGAAAACAGCAAAAGCTGGTGGCTGGCGGTGTTCTCCGCCGGCCCGGGCTGGGTCGTATTAGGCGCGATTAAACAGATTATCGGCGCTTTCCTCGGCTTCTATCTGCTGACCCGCTTCCCGGCGGTGCACAACACCGAACCGGTGCAACAGTTCGTCAGCGTCTTCGATAACCTGGTCCCCGGCTGGCTGGCGCTCACCCTCGCGGTGGTGCTGGTGGTTATCTCGCAGATTAAAATTAACGTCACCAACGCCTATTCCGGCTCTCTGGCGTGGACCAGCGCCTGGACGCGCACCACCAAACGTTATCCGGGGCGGATTATTTTCGTCATCGTCAACCTGACGATTGCCCTTGCCCTGATGGAAGGCGACATGTTTAGCGCTCTGGCGTGGATCCTTGGCTTCTATTCTAACTTTGCCATCGCCTGGGTGGTGGTGGTCGCCACCGACATCACCGTCAACAAAGGGGTGCTGAAGCTGGCGCCGGCGCAGCCGGAGTATCGCCGCGGGATGATCTACAACGTCAACCCGGTAGGCGTGGTCTCTTTTGCCCTCGCGGCAGGACTTTCGATTAGCGCCTTCTTCGGCCTGTTGGGCGAAACGCTGGCGCCGTTCTCGCCGCTGATTGCGCTGGCGGTGGCTTTCGTGATGACGCCGGTCATGGGGATCGCCACCCGCGGGCGCTATTACATTAAACAGCACGATGATGGTATCGCCGAGCCGCGCTACGATGCGCAGGGTAACGCGTCGATCACCGTTTACCGCTGCCTGAGCTGCCGGGAAGAGTACGAACGTCCTGACGTGATGCATTCGCACAAGCACCAGGGGGCGATTTGCTCGCTGTGTAAGAGTATGGAATAAGTCGCGAAGGCAGGCCGACAGGACGTCGGCCTGTGAAATATCAGACGTTATGCCGCCGGAAGCTCGGCCAGCGGCCAGCGCGGACGAACGGTGACGCCGAGCTCCGCTTTAGCGCCGGAGCGCAGACGGACCATCCCCGCATAGGCAATCATCGCGCCGTTATCGGTACAGAATTCAGGACGAGCGTAGAAGACTTCACCACCGCGCTTTTTCATCATTTCCGCCAGCTTTGCGCGCAGCGTACGGTTCGCGCTGACGCCCCCCGCCATCACCAGCCGTTTAAAGCCGGTTTGATCCAGCGCGCGGCGGCACTTAATCATCAGCGTATCCACGACCGCATCTTCGAAAGCGCGGGCGATATCGGCGCGGGTTTGATCGTCATCGCCGTTGCTGCGAATGGTGTTCGCGGCAAAGGTCTTGAGGCCAGAAAAGCTGAAATCCAGCCCGGGGCGGTCGGTCATCGGGCGCGGGAAGACAAAGCGCCCTTCGGTGCCCTGGGAGGCCATCTTCGACAGCATCGGGCCGCCGGGATAATCCAGCCCCAGCAGTTTCGCTGTCTTATCGAAGGCTTCGCCCGCCGCGTCGTCAATCGATTCGCCCAGCAGTTCATACTGGCCAATGCCGGTGACGCTGATCAGCTGGGTATGGCCGCCGGAAACCAGCAGCGCGACAAAAGGATACTGCGGCGGATTATCTTCCAGCATCGGCGCCAGCAGGTGCCCTTCCATATGGTGTACCGGGATCGCCGGCACGTTCCAGGCGAACGCCAGCGAACGGCCAACCGTTGCGCCGACCAGCAGCGCGCCCACCAGGCCGGGGCCCGCCGTATACGCAACGGCATCGATATCCTTTGCCGTCAGCCCGGCTTCCTTGAGCGCCGCCTGAATCAGGGGGACGGTTTTACGTACGTGGTCGCGCGAGGCCAGCTCGGGCACCACGCCGCCGTAGTCAGCGTGTAATTTCACCTGACTATACAGCTGGTTGGCTAACAGACCTTTTTCGTCGTCATAAATGGCGATGCCGGTTTCATCGCAGGATGTTTCAATTCCCAGTACACGCATGGCTAGTTTTACCTCGTTTCAATACCGCGCAGTGTAGGACCAATGCGGGTTGATGTAAAACTTTCCTCACCCCTGGCGTTCACTTCGTGTATACTCCCTGTCCTTATAAAAGTCCCTTTCAAAAATCGCGTCGGTGCTTTACAAAGCAGCAGCAATTGCAGTAAAATTCCGCACCATTTTGAAATAAGCTGGCGCTGATGCCAGCGGCAAACCGAATTTATCAAAGGTGAGAGTTACATGCCGGTAATTAAAGTACGTGAAAACGAGCCGTTCGACGTAGCGCTGCGTCGCTTCAAACGTTCATGCGAAAAAGCAGGTGTTCTGGCGGAAGTTCGTCGTCGTGAGTTCTATGAAAAACCGACTACCGAACGTAAACGCGCTAAAGCTTCCGCAGTGAAACGTCACGCGAAGAAACTGGCTCGCGAAAACGCACGCCGCACTCGTCTGTACTAATCTGTTGGGAGCCAGGCTCTCAATTCAGACCGAGTTGTAGTTGTAAGGCCGTGCTTCCGAAAGGAATGCGCGGCTTATTTTCGTTTATGCATTAGCATATACACTCAATCATTCAAGATGCATCAAGGCGGCAAGGGAGTGAGTCCCCGGAGCTTACCGAAGTAAGTGACAGGGTGAACGAGCGAAGCCAACGCAGAGGCAGCTTGAAGGGTAACGTGTATAAAACGGGGCATATGGCTGGACGAATTCCACGAGTATTTATCAATGACCTGCTGGCGCGCACCGATATCGTCGATCTGATCGATGCCCGGGTAAAGCTGAAAAAGCAGGGCAAAAATTTTCACGCGTGCTGTCCGTTCCATAACGAAAAAACCCCCTCTTTCACCGTCAACGGTGAAAAACAGTTTTACCACTGCTTCGGCTGCGGTGCGCACGGCAACGCTATCGACTTCCTGATGAACTACGACAAGCTCGAGTTCGTGGAAACCGTCGAAGAGCTGGCTGCCATGCATAATCTAGACGTGCCGTATGAAGCAGGTAGCGGACCCAGCCAGATTGAGCGCCATCAGCGGCAAAATCTCTATCAGCTGATGGATGGTCTGAACACGTTTTATCAACAGTCTCTGATGCAACCCGCCGCCGGCCCCGCGCGCCAGTATCTGGAAAAACGCGGCTTAAGCAGCGAGGTGATTACGCGCTTCGCGATTGGCTACGCCCCTCCCGGTTGGGACAACGTTTTAAAACGTTTTGGCGGTAATCAAGAAAACCGCCAGTCGCTGATTGATGCGGGCATGCTGGTCACTAACGATCAGGGACGCAGTTACGACCGCTTCCGCGAACGGGTGATGTTCCCCATCCGCGATAAGCGAGGCCGGGTGATTGGTTTTGGTGGTCGCGTGCTGGGTGACGCCATGCCGAAGTACCTGAACTCCCCGGAGACCGATATTTTCCATAAAGGCCGCCAGCTGTACGGTCTTTATGAAGCGCAGCAGGATAACGCTGAACCGCCCCGCCTGCTGGTGGTCGAAGGTTATATGGACGTGGTGGCTCTGGCGCAGTTCGGCATTAACTATGCCGTTGCGTCGCTGGGAACGTCGACGACCGCTGACCATATTCAGCTGTTGTTCCGGGTCACCAATCAGGTGGTTTGCTGCTACGACGGCGACCGGGCTGGCCGCGATGCCGCCTGGCGCGCGCTGGAAACGGCGCTGCCGTATATGACCGACGGGCGCCAGCTGCGCTTTATGTTTCTGCCGGATGGCGAAGACCCGGATACGCTGGTGCGCAAAGAAGGGAAAGCCGCATTTGAAGCGCGGATGGAGCAAGCTCAGCCGCTCTCCACGTTTTTGTTCAACAGCCTGCTACCGCAGGTGGATTTGAGCACCCCGGACGGCCGCGCGCAGCTGAGTACCTTAGCGCTGCCGCTGATAACGCAGGTGCCGGGTGAAACGCTGCGCATTTACCTGCGCCAGGAGTTAGGCAATAAGCTGGGAATTTTAGATGATGCGCAGCTTGAACGTTTAATGCCAAAACAGTCTGAAAATGGCATCCAGCGCCCTGCTCCGCAGCTAAAACGCACGACCATGCGTATACTGATAGGGTTACTGGTACAAAACCCGGATCTGGCGCCGCTGGTACCGCCCCTGGAAGGGCTGGACCCGCGTAAAATGCCGGGGCTTGGGTTGTTCAACGAACTGGTTAAAACCTGTTTGGCACAGCCGGGCCTGACCACCGGGCTGCTGTTAGAGCAGTATCGCGGCACAAATGAGGCCGCAACCCTTGAAAAACTGTCGATGTGGGACGATATAGCAGATAAGGATATTGCTGAAAAAACCTTCACCGACTCGCTCAACCATATGTTTGATTCACTGCTGGAGCTGCGGCAAGAAGAGTTGATAGCTCGCGACCGCACGCACGGCTTAAGCAGTGAAGAGCGCCGGGAACTCTGGACCATCAGCCAGGAACTGGCCAAAAAATAAACGAAAGACAAACTCATTCAAGTTGTATCAAGGCAGCAAGAGAACGAATCCCCGGGAGTGCGCACAAGCACATGACCAGGATGAGAGAACGTAGCTAACGCAGAGACAACTTGAAAGATAACGCATTGAACGGCTTAAGTGCCGAATATCGTTCGGGAAGACCCCGACAGCCGCTCGAGGCGCAGCGGCAATAATATAAGTACGCCCTCGCTTTAAATGTTGGCAGTTCGCCTGCTTACACCAATCAAACGAATTAAGTGTGGATACCGTCTTATGGAGCAAAACCCGCAGTCACAGCTGAAGCTTCTTGTCCAACGTGGTAAGGAGCAAGGCTATCTGACCTATGCCGAGGTCAATGACCATCTGCCGGAAGATATCGTCGACTCCGACCAGATCGAAGACATCATCCAAATGATCAACGACATGGGCATTCAGGTGATGGAAGAAGCACCGGATGCCGATGATCTTTTGCTTGCTGAAACGAACAACAATACTGACGAAGATGCGGAAGAAGCTGCGGCGCAGGTTCTCTCCAGCGTTGAGTCTGAAATCGGACGCACAACCGACCCGGTGCGCATGTACATGCGTGAAATGGGTACCGTCGAACTGCTGACGCGCGAAGGCGAAATCGACATCGCTAAACGTATCGAAGACGGCATTAACCAGGTTCAGTGCTCGGTGGCTGAATACCCTGAAGCGATCACCTATCTGCTGGAGCAGTACGATCGCGTTGAAGCGGAAGAAGCGCGTCTGTCCGATCTGATCACCGGTTTTGTCGACCCGAACGCCGAAGAAGATATGGCGCCAACGGCGACGCACGTCGGTTCTGAACTCTCTCAGGAAGAGATGGATGACGACGAAGACGAAGATGAAGAAGAAGACGACGACAGCAGCGATGACGACAACAGCATCGACCCCGAGCTGGCGCGCGAGAAATTCGCCGAGCTGCGTACGCAGTACGAACTGACCCGCGACACCATCAAAGCGAAAGGTCGTAGCCACGCCGCAGCGCAGGAAGAGATCCTCAAGCTGTCCGAAGTGTTCAAACAGTTCCGTCTGGTACCGAAGCAGTTCGATTACCTGGTTAACAGCATGCGTATCATGATGGATCGCGTTCGTACTCAAGAACGTATCATCATGAAGCTGTGCGTTGAGCAGTGCAAAATGCCGAAGAAAAACTTCATCACTCTGTTCACCGGCAACGAAACCAGCGAAACCTGGTTCAATGCGGCCATCGCCATGAACAAGCCGTGGTCAGAGAAGCTGCTTGACGTGAAAGAAGACGTTCAGCGCGGCCTGATGAAACTGCAGCAGATTGAACAAGAGACCGGCCTGACCATCGAGCAGGTAAAAGATATCAACCGTCGTATGTCCATCGGTGAAGCGAAAGCGCGCCGTGCGAAGAAAGAGATGGTTGAAGCGAACCTGCGTCTGGTTATCTCGATCGCCAAGAAATACACCAACCGCGGTCTGCAGTTCCTCGATCTGATCCAGGAAGGCAACATCGGTCTGATGAAGGCGGTTGATAAGTTTGAATACCGCCGCGGCTACAAGTTCTCCACCTACGCAACCTGGTGGATCCGTCAGGCGATCACCCGCTCTATCGCAGACCAGGCGCGCACCATCCGTATTCCGGTGCATATGATTGAGACTATCAACAAGCTCAACCGTATTTCCCGCCAGATGCTGCAGGAGATGGGCCGTGAGCCGACGCCGGAAGAGCTGGCCGAACGCATGCTGATGCCGGAAGACAAAATTCGTAAGGTGCTGAAAATCGCCAAAGAGCCTATCTCCATGGAAACGCCGATTGGCGACGATGAAGATTCGCATCTGGGAGATTTTATCGAGGATAACACCCTCGAGCTGCCGCTGGACTCTGCCACCACCGAGAGCCTGCGCGCCGCCACCCACGACGTTCTGGCTGGCCTGACCGCCCGTGAAGCGAAAGTCCTGCGTATGCGCTTTGGTATCGACATGAATACCGATCACACGCTGGAAGAAGTGGGTAAACAGTTTGACGTAACCCGCGAACGTATTCGTCAGATCGAAGCGAAGGCGCTGCGTAAACTGCGCCATCCGAGCCGTTCTGAAGTGCTGCGTAGCTTCCTCGACGATTAATTATCGCCGCGTCCCCTGAAAAGCCAGTCACATGACTGGCTTTTTTTATATCTAAGCAGAAACCATTTATTTAATAAATATTAAAACCCCAATATAAAACCCATCAATATATATCCAGGTCTTATTCTTATTATTTATTTATGTGCCATTAAACCGCTGGACTCATGGTTTTACGATTGTACTATTGGTTGGTTGATGGGGCGTATTTACGCCTAAAACCGCAGGCAAATCATAGGGAAATGAAATGAATAGCAAGCGTAAAATTCAGCTGGCTGATTTTAATAGAACGGTTATTTTAACCACCGCTAATACATTATTTCTAAGCCGTGGAATAGAAAGTACCACCATGGATGAGATCGCACATGAAGCCGGTTTTAGTAAAACCACGCTTTATACCTATTTCGACAATAAAAAGGATATTCTGGATCATCTTATCCTGGAGGTAATGGCGCGTTTCTATCAGGAGCTTGTACCAATCGCCAATCGGCAAAATTCATTTCGCGAATTTTATCGCGAGCTGTGCCATGCGCTGATGGCTCTCCACGAAACAAGCCTTGCCTACTTTTCCGCGATAGCCGGGAAGATCGCCTGTTCTGAAAAAATCACTAAAAACAATAAGGCGTTGAAAAATATCGCTATGACTGGAGAACAGATCCACCAGATTATCGCAAAGCGAATCACAGACGCCGCCGAAAAAAAAGAGATTGGATTAAATGCTCCCGTCGCGGACGTCATGATGCTGTTCTGGCTCTGCCTGACCGGGCTAATGGAAAAGTCCTCATACAGAGAAGAATGTCTTTTACGTCACCTTGAGAAAGACCGTAAAGCCTTTCTCGACTTCGCTTTTGACGCCCTCTTATTCATGATAGAAAAAGGGAATATTAGCGATTGCGAAAAAGCTGACTAAAGCCTCAGGCTTAAGCCAGCCGCCGACGACCGGGGTGAAAGCCGTAACCCTTTTGTCGTCGGAAATGCATTAAAGCCCTCGCGTGGCCAGCGCCTCGTCAAGCTCCCGGTAGGCCTCCACCAGTTTATCCAGCGTCGCCCGGTTGAGGCCGCTGGGATTCGGCAGCACCCACACTTCCGTCGCCCCAATGGTCACCTGCTGCTTGCCCCATTTTACGCCGCGCACCTGAAATGCTTTCTCGAAGGCCTGTTTACCCAGGATCGCCAGCGCGCGCGGCTGATACTCTTCCATTTTTCTGACCAGTTCACGGCCACCGTCGCGGAGCTCCAGCAGCTCAACCTCGCTGGCCTGCACCGTCGGGCGTTCGACTAGCATCGTAATCCCGCAGCGGGTATCCAGCAGCTGCAGTTCCTCCTCGGGTTTCAGAAGACGGTCGGTAAAGCCGGCCTGGTGAATCACTTTCCAGAAGCGATTGCCCGGATGGGCGAAATGAAAACCGGTATGGGCGGAAGACTTCCCCGGATTGATACCGCAAAAGACCACCCTCAGGTCCGGCGCCAGAATATCGTTAATCATGTTTTCCCCAGCTCAATGCCTAAAAGGTAATTATAAAGGATTGAAAATGCGTTGTTTATAAAAACAGCAGGCGTGATTTTTAGGCTGGATTGCGGGGAACAGTTACTTTATAATCCCTCGCCACGGCCCCTTAGCTCAGTGGTTAGAGCAGGCGACTCATAATCGCTTGGTCGCTGGTTCAAGTCCAGCAGGGGCCACCAGATACAGCAAGGGCTGACGAGAAATCGTCGGCCCTTTTGCATTGTGCGGCCCCCTCGGGGCGCCGCAGCTTAACGCGAGGTTCGCGACAGGCGGCTTACACCAGCGCCTGCAGCTGTTCGCGCATATAGACGGTGAAGAATTCCGGGTTTTTAATGACGATCCGGTTACCGGAGGCAATTTTTTCCGCCCAGCCGGCCACTTTTTCCGTGAACCCGGCATCCCATCCCTCCTTTTCACCCCGGGCCATGACGTCGGCAGGATTTGCCGGTACGCCTAGTTCATGCAAATACTTCAAAATTCCCTTAGCGGTACTTTCATCCATAGTATTCGGCACCGACAACGATGTGTTCATACCACCAATAAAATCCAGGGCTTTATCGATTGCTGTTGGCATACTCTTATCCTTAAAATTAACCACGTAATGAACATGATGACACTATGGACCCATCTTCGCCGGGATATCAAAGAGATCGTTGCCTTTCTTTGATTCAGACCGCAGCTAAACGCTTGCGTGGTGCTTTTCTGCTCGACTATTCCGTACTACTCCCCACAGGAAACTACTCCATACGTCCGCGCTTAAACTGGCCGGCATCGATATCGTACTGTTTCATTTTTCGCCACAGCGTGGTGCGGCCAATATTCAGCAGCTGCGCCATCTCCTGCACCCGCCCGCTGGTCACGCGGGCGGCATGGATAATCGCTTCTTTCTCAATGGCGCTAAAGGTCAGGCTGGCGGGCAGCAGCGAGGAGCCCGCGTCGGCGCCGGGCCGCTCGGCAAACAGATATTCCGGCAAATTACTCAGCCGGATATGGCCGTTATCGCTGCTAATGGCGATATTTTCAATCACGCTGTTCAGCTCAAAATCGTTGCCCGGCCAGGAGTAGGCCACCAGCTGCGCCAGCGCATCTTCATCCATTTTCAGTCGCGAGGAAAAGCGCTTTTCCAGGCTCTTAAGGCGATTGTGCACCAGCGAAGGAATACTGTTACGCCGCGCGCGCAGCGGTGGGATAACGATTTCAAAGGAGTGCAGCGCGTAGTAAAGCTGGCGGCTAAAGCGGTTTTGCTCCACCAGATTGGCAAGATCGACGGTGGTGGTGGCGATCACTTTAACGTCTACCGGAATCAAGCGGCGGGCATCCAGACGGGTTAAAACCCCCTGTTTGATCACCTGCAGCAGCGCGGACTGCAGCTCCGGCGCCAGGTATTCGATTTTTTCCAGAAACAGCGTCCCGCCGTTGGCCAGCTCAAGACGGCTAAGGCGGCCGTTTTCATCGTCCGTCGGCGCGCTGCCCATAAAATCCTGGCCCAGGACGCTGTCGGCATACAGCTGACAGTTGACCGCGATATACGGCCCGCCGCCCCGCTCGCTCTCATTGTGAATCGCCTGGCTGAGCAGCTCCTTACCCACCCCCTCTTCACCGCACAGCAGCACCGGAAAAGTGCCGCGCGCCGACTGGCGGCCAAAGTGAATCAGCCGCCGGGTTTCCGGGTCGTCCGCCGACATCTGTTCAAAGGTATGGCTCACTTTGCCAAGCTGGCTGGTCATCAGCTGGCGCATCTGCTCGACCGGATGCAGCAGCAGAATGAAACTGTTGCCCTGCTCTTCAACGATTGGCTTGAGCGTAATCACGGCGTCGACAAACTGATGCTGGCTTTCGAAGGTGACCTCCACATGGTTCAGCCCGCGCGCGTGCTTAATGGCCCGACGCAGCAGGGCCGGCAGCGTCACCAGCTCATTAATATTTTTCCCCTGGCTGGCCTGGGCATCAAGATGCAGCAGAGTCGCCGCCTGCACGTTAAGAAACTGCAAAATCCCCTGCTCGTTCCACGCCATCACCCCGTCATCCATGCTCTCCAGCAGACCGTACATCTGGTTAAGATGGCGATTCGACTCGGCCAGCAGGCTATCAGTGAGCAGCGAGTTGCCGACTTCCCGGGCGATAGCCAGGGTCAGGGAGAGATCAGGCGAAGCCTGTTCTTCCGTCAGGCAGCACAGGGAAATGGAACCGAACAGACGCCCGTGGTTATCAAACACCGGCGTGGAGCTAAACGACCATCCGTGCAGCGCATGTTTAAAATGCTCCTCGCCCGTCGTTTTGACCGGCTGCCCGAGCATGGAGGCCAGCGAAAGCGCGCAGCTGCCGATAATGCTTTCCGCGCAGTAGCTGCCGTCATGAAATCCCAGCGCCGCCAGCTGGTCGAGGGTCTGCGGATCGCCGCAGCGGCTAAGAATACAGGCGGACTCATCGAGGATGAACAGCGCGCAGGGGCGGTTATCCATAAACTCCCAGGCATCCTCCAGCGCCGCCTGACCAATCGTCAACAGCGCGGTCTTGCGCCGACAAATCGATTCAAACGTCAGCCCCTGCGCCTGATGCGGCGTCTGCCAGGTTTCCCGCTGCATAAACTTGCTGCAGCGATGCCACGACTGGGTTATCACCAAAGGAAAGCTCTGAGTCTGCGCAGTCATATCCCTATCCGCTGTTTCATAAACGACAACCCCTCCGGCGGCTACCGCCAGAGGGGGAGAAAACGTCTCATCGCTTAAATGAGACGGGGCAGGTCGACGCTAAATTAGCGCGCCAGCCACTGCTGTCCGAGCAGGTCGGCGGTCAGAATCGCCGCATGCACGCTCTGCGCGCTGACCGGGAACGGCATGTTATGAATGGTTTCACCTTCCGCGCAGGTCGCTTTGGCGACTGCCTGAATTTTCTCATCGATGCCCTCTTTAACGCCCATTTGCGCCAGCGTAACCGGCAGCCCGACGGTATGGCAGAAGTTCAGCACCGTTTCGATCTCTTCCATCGGACTATTTTGCAGCACCAGCTGCGCCAGAGTACCAAACGCCACTTTCTCGCCATGGTACAGATGGTGGCACTCTTCGAGGATGGTGAAACCGTTGTGAATGGCGTGCGCGGCGGCCAGACCGCTACTTTCAAAGCCGATACCGCTGAGGTAGGTATTCGCTTCAACGATGCGTTCCAGCGCATCGGTCACCACGCCGGCCTGGGCGGCGAGGCGGGCTTTTTCGCCTTCCGCCAGCAGCGTATCATAGCACAGGCGCGCCAGGCTCAGCGCCGCTGCCGTCGACTGGCCGCCGGCCATGCTGGTGGCTCTGGCGTCATAGCAGGCCCTGGCTTCAAACCAGGTTGAAAGCGCATCCCCCATCCCGGCCACCAGCAGGCGCACCGGCGCTTTAGCGATAATCGCCGTATCCATCACCACCATGTCCGGATTTTTCGGGTAGATCAGATACTCTTCAAACTCGCCGGCTTCGGTGTAGATAACCGACAGCGCGCTGGTTGGCGCATCGGTGGAGGCGATCGTCGGGATCACCACCACCGGTAGCTTCTGGTAGTAGCCAATGGCTTTCGCCGTATCGAGCGTCTTGCCGCCGCCGATGCCCACCACGCCGCGGCAGCCGTGCTGTTTCAGAATGGCGATCAGGCGATTGATCTCAACGTGGCTGCATTCGCCGTTGAAGCGCTCCGCATGGCAGCTGATGTTGTGGCTGTGCAAACCTTCCAGCACTTTCTCTCCCGCCAGCTTCATCACGAAGTCATCGGCAATCACGAAAAAGCTGTCCGCCAGGTTTTTGGCGTATTGCCCAAACAGCGTGGATGCATCTGGTCCCTGGAGATATTTGGCTGGAGATTGAATAACTTTTAGCATTCCGTTCACCCTCAAATAAGTGCATGTTTTGACATGATGAGCCCCGGTGTTTCTCCGTCCGGCCTTACATCAAAGGCGGGGACGAAAGCGCTACCTGAGCGATGCCATCACTGTAGGGCGAGCCGCGGGCAAAAAAATCTTTCCCCTTTTTGTCCCGATATGAAACAGGACATAAATTATATTGTTTCATATTGAAACATGAATTCATGTGAAACGATGGGATTGCGATCTCGATCCGCCCCTTTGGCGCAAAAGAAGGTCACCAGCCGGACGATCGTCGACGTTTTTCACCACCACGGGCGGCAAGAAGGGGCAAAATTATTTCTCTGAGCGGGCTTTCCACGCTGATGAAGCGAGGTGAAAGAGGCGCCTTACTTCGCATTTTTCCCTTTCCTTGCGCAAAAATGTTTCATTAAGGAACAACAATTAATAATTACGTTTCGTAATGAAACTCATTTTATGGCGATTTTTTTTCCCGCCAACTCAGCCAGAATCAATACATCGCCCGATATCGCATATCGTCAGGCGGTACCCCTACACGATGATCGCCTCCGTCAGCAGAGAGGCCGCATCGAAACTCCGACGGAGCATAAACAATGAAAAAACTGATTAACCGTGTCGAAGATGTCCTGAGTGAACAACTGGCTGGCCTTGCAAAAGCCCACCCTGAACTGACGCTGCACCAGGATCCGGTCTACGTCACCCGCGCCGATGCGCCGGTGGCCGGGAAAGTGGCGCTGCTCTCCGGCGGCGGCAGCGGCCACGAGCCGATGCACTGCGGCTATATTGGCCAGGGCATGCTTTCCGGGGCCTGCCCGGGAGAAATTTTCACCTCCCCGACGCCGGATAAAATGTTTGAGTGCGCCATGACCATCGACGGCGGCGAAGGCGTGCTGCTGATTATCAAAAACTACACCGGCGATATTCTTAACTTCGAAACCGCCACCGAGCTGCTGCACGAAAGCGGCGTCAAGGTTACCACCGTGGTAGTCGATGACGACGTGGCGGTGAAAGACAGCCTCTATACCGCCGGGCGGCGCGGCGTGGCGAATACCGTGCTGATTGAAAAACTGGTGGGCGCGGCCGCCGAACGCGGCGACTCGCTGGAAGCCTGCGCCGAACTGGGGCGCAAGCTCAACAACCTCGGCCACTCTATCGGCATCGCGCTCGGCGCCTGCACCGTTCCGGCCGCCGGGCAACCCTCATTCGAACTGCAGGACGATGAGATGGAGTTCGGCGTCGGCATTCACGGCGAACCGGGCATCGACCGCCGCCGCTTCACCTCTCTCGATCGCACCGTTGACGAAATGTTCGATACCCTGCTGGAAAACGGCGCCTATAGCCGCACGCTGCGCCACTGGGACAACGTGAAAGGCGCGTGGCAGGAGGTCACGCAGACCAAGCAGGCGCTGCAAAAAGGCGATCGGGTTATCGCACTGGTCAACAACCTCGGCGCCACGCCGCTGTCCGAACTCTACGGCGTCTATAACCGTCTGACGCAGCGCTGCGAGGAGGCCGGTATCGTTATCGCGCGCAACCTTATCGGCAGCTACTGTACCTCTCTGGATATGGTGGGCTTTTCCATCACCCTGCTAAAGGCCGATGAAGAGACGCTGGCATTATGGGACGCCCCGGTACACACCCCGGCGCTGAACTGGGGCAAATAAGGAGCAACGACATGTCATTAAGCAGAACGCAAATCGTAGACTGGCTCTATCGCTGCGGCGATATTTTCACCAAAGAGAGCGATTTTTTGACCGGTCTGGACCGGGAAATCGGCGATGCCGACCACGGCCTGAATATGCATCGCGGTTTTAGCAAGGTGGTGGAAAAGCTGCCGTCGATTGCCGATAAAGACATTGGTTTTATTCTTAAAAATACCGGTATGACGCTGCTCTCCAACGTCGGCGGGGCCAGCGGCCCTCTGTTCGGCACCTTCTTTATCCGCGCCGCTCAGGTGACCCAGGCCCACCAGAGCCTGACCCTGGAGGAGCTCTATCAGACCTTTCGCGAAGGCGCGGAAGGGGTGGTGAATCGCGGCAAAGCCGAGCCGGGCGATAAAACCATGTGCGACGTCTGGCTGCCGGTGGTGGAATCGTTGAGCCAGTCCAGCGAACAGCACCTGTCGATACCAGGCGCCCTTGATGCTGCCTGCGAACAGGCGCAAGCCGCCGTCCACGCCACGATCGCCATGCAGGCTCGCAAAGGGCGGGCCAGCTACCTGGGCGAACGCAGCATCGGGCACCAGGATCCGGGCGCGACCTCGGTGATGTTGATGGTTCAGATGCTGGCCGCAGCGGCCAAAGAGTAAGGAAAACGCGATGGTAAACCTGGTTATTGTTTCTCATAGCGCCCGTCTGGGCGAAGGTGTCGGAGAACTGGCCCGGCAGATGTTAATGAACGATGGCTGTAAGCTGGCGATCGCCGCCGGAATTGACGATCCCGCCAGTCCGATCGGCACCGATCCCATTAAGGTTATGGAAGCCATCGAGTCCGTCGCCGACGCCGATCATATCCTGGTGATGATGGATATCGGCAGCGCCCTGCTGAGCGCCGAAACCGCGCTGGATCTCCTCGATCCGGCCATTGCGGCGAAGGTTCGCCTGTGCGCGGCGCCGCTGGTGGAAGGGACTCTGGCGGCGACGGTGAGCGCCGCCGCCGGAGCCGGCATCGACAAGGTGATCGAAGACGCCATGAACGCGCTGGAGGCAAAACGCGTACAGCTGGGGTTACCATCGCAACCGCAACACGCTTCGCTGGCCGCCGCGCCGGTCGACGACCGCGACGCGCGCTCGGTTTCCGTGGTGATTCAAAACCACAACGGCCTGCACGTTCGTCCGGCGTCAAAGCTGGTCGCCGCGCTGGCGGGATTCAATGCCGACCTGGTGCTGGAGAAAGGGGGTAAATGCGTCACGCCGGACAGCCTCAACCAAATCGCCCTGCTTCAGGTGCGCCGGAACGATACCTTAAGGCTGCTTGCCCGCGGCCCGGACGCCGACGCCGCGCTGGCGGCGTTCCAGGCGCTGGCGGCGGAGAACTTCGGCGAGCCAACCGAGGCGGCGCCCGCGCGTCGGCCCGCCAGCGCCGACCGCGTTGAGGGTAAGGTCGTGCTTTATCCCCAGCCGCAGGACAGGATCTCGCGGGAAACGAGCGCCGCCATCGGCCAGCAGCAGCTGCGGCTGAAACGGGCCATCGACCGGACGCTGGAAGACCTTAGCGCGCTGACGACTCTGGCAGAGGCGACGTTTTCCGCCGACATCGCGGCGATCTTCTCCGGGCATCATACCCTGCTCGATGACCCTGATTTATACGCAGCGGCGTGCGACATCATACGCGACGAGCAGTGCAGCGCGGCGTGGGCCTGGCAACAGGTGCTGAGCGATTTAAGCCAACAATATCGCCATCTCGACGATGCTTACCTGCAGGCGCGCTATATTGATATTGAAGATATTTTGCACCGCACGCTGCGTCACCTTAACGAGCGCGATGAAGCGCTGCCGCAGTTTAGCGCGCCTTCGATCCTCGTTGCCGACGATATCTTCCCTTCAACCGTCCTGCAGCTTAACGCAGAGCAGGTGAAGGGGATCTGCCTGCAGGCCGGCAGCGAGCTCTCTCACGGCGCCATTATCGCCCGCCAGGCGGGTATCGCGATGCTGTGCCAGCAGAGCGGTGCCCTGACGCTGCAAGATGGCGAGAACGTCATCCTTGATATTCCCGGCAAACGCGTGATTCGCGGCTAACCTGCCCTAACCTTTCCGCCCCGGAGGCTGTCCCCTCCGGGAACTCGCTTAACTTTCAGGATCCGTTATGTCTCAATTCTTTTTTAATCAGCGCGCCAACCTCGTCAACGAAGTGATTGAAGGGACCATTATCGCCAGCCCGTGGAATAACCTGGCGCGGCTGGAGAGCGATCCCGCCATTCGCGTGGTGGTGCGTCGCGATCTCGACAAAAACAACGTGGCGGTAATCTCCGGCGGCGGTTCCGGTCACGAACCGGCCCACGCGGGCTTTGTCGGTAAAGGCATGCTGACCGCCGCCGTCTGCGGCGATCTGTTTGCCTCGCCGAGCGTCGATGCGGTGCTGACCGCCATCCAGGCCGTGACCGGCGATGCCGGATGCCTGCTGATCGTCAAGAACTACACCGGCGATCGTCTGAACTTCGGCCTCGCCGCGGAGAAAGCGCGCCGTATGGGCTATAACGTCGAAATGCTGATCGTCGGCGATGATATTTCGCTGCCGGATAACAAACATCCGCGCGGCATTGCCGGGACGATTCTGGTGCATAAAGTGGCCGGCTACTTCGCCGAACGCGGCCACAATCTGGCAACCGTGCTGCGCGAAGCGCAGTATGCCGCCAGACACACCTTCAGCCTTGGCCTGGCCCTTTCCAGCTGTCATCTGCCGCAGGATGCGGAAACGACTCCGCGCCATCATCCGGATCAGGCCGAGCTGGGGATGGGGATCCACGGCGAACCGGGCGCTTCGGTTATCGCTACGCAGAACAGCGCGGAAATCGTTACGCTAATGGTAGAGAAGCTCAGCGCCGCCCTGCCGGAAACCGGCCGCCTGGCGGTGATGATCAATAATCTCGGCGGCGTGTCGATTGCCGAAATGGCGATTTTGACCCGCGAGCTGGCCAATACTCCGCTGCATCAGCGTATCGACTGGCTGATAGGCCCGGCGTCGCTGGTCACCGCGCTGGATATGAAAGGTTTCTCCCTCACCGCCATCGTGCTGGAAGAGAGCATTGAGAAGGCGCTGCTTTCCGCGGTAGAAACCGCCGGCTGGCAGACGCCGGTACAGCCGCGCGCGGTCAGCGTGATGCCATCATCGCTGCGCAGTACGCGGGTGGAGTTTGCGCCCTCGGAGAACAGCGAAGTTGCGGGCTACGTGGAACGTGTGACCGGCACGCTGTCCGGGCTGGAAGCAGACCTTAACGCGCTGGATGCGAAAGTCGGCGACGGCGATACCGGCTCCACCTTCGCCGCCGGCGCGCGCGACATCGCCGACTTACTTCAGCGTCGTCAGCTGCCGCTGGCTAACCTCGCCACGCTGTTTGCCCTGATTGGCGAGCGTCTGACGGTTGTGATGGGCGGCTCCAGCGGCGTGCTGATGTCGATTTTCTTTACCGCCGCCGGGCAGAAGCTGGAACAGGGGGCAAGCGTCGCCGAAGCATTAAACGCCGGTCTGGCGCAGATGAAGTTTTACGGCGGTGCGGATGAAGGCGACCGGACCATGATTGACGCCCTGCAGCCGGCGCTAACGGCGCTGCTGGCCGAACCGGATAACCTGCAGGCGGCTTTCGCCGCGGCGCAGGCGGGCGCGGATCGTACGCTTCACGCCAGCAAAGCGGGCGCCGGGCGCGCATCGTATCTGAACAGCGATAGCCTGCGCGGCAATATGGACCCCGGCGCCCACGCGGTGGCCATGGTATTTAAAGCGCTGGCGCAGAAATAGTCTCCCCTGCTCGCGCTGCGCTTAGCAGGGCTACAGTTTCACCACCGTCTACGGGCCGGTCACCCGGACAGATGCGCAGCATCGCCTCCGGGAAATTCTGCCACTCTGCGCTCTGCTCCCGGGGGCGGCGCTTAACGCGCCTTGCCCGGGCTACGGGTTCACCCCCGTCTGCAAGCCGGTCGCCCGGACAGATGCGCAGCATCGCCTCCGGGAAATTCAGCCACTCTGAGCTCTGCTCACGGGGGCGGCGCTTAACGCGCCTTGCCCGGGCTACGGGTTCCCCCTCGTCTGCGGACCGGTCGCCCGGACAGGTGCACTGCATCGCCTCCGGGAAATTCAGCCGCTCTGCGCGCTGCTCCCGGGGGCGGCGCTTAACGCGCCTTGCCCGGGCTGCGGGTTAACAGCCGTCTGCGGTCCGGTAGCCCGGGTAAGGCGCCAGCCGCAACCCGGGGTTTCTCCACGCTTATTTGCTGTGCCAGTAGGCCTGCGAACGCACCAGCTGCGGATCAATCTCCGGGCCTTCAAAGCGCGCCAGCAGCGATTTCACTACCGCGCCTTCCCCGGTCAGCCAGATAAAATAATCCTCAGCCGGCACCGCAATTCGCGTCAGGCGCTCGGCCACGGCAGTGGAGTGATGTCCCACCACCCACTCGATATGAAAACCATCGAGATCGGCCAGGTAATCTTGATAAGACTCATCGCCAATGGTGACGATCGCCGCGACCTGCGGGCGCGTCGGAAGCTGCTGCAATCCCAGCAGACGGCGGCGCAGCGCGGGCATGCCTGACTCATCGGTCACATACAGCTGCCAGGCGTAATCTTCCGGCACCACCAGCGAACCGCGCGGCCCGCCGATCACCAGCTTATCGCCCGTTTTCGCCGTCAGCGCCCAGCTGCTGGCAATACCGCCATCGTGAATAAAAAAGTCGTACGCCAGCTCATGACGCCCGGCGTCGTACAGCGGCGTATAGTCGCGGGTCGCCGGACGCACGCCATCGCCCCAGTTAATGCCTTCATCCGTCACCTCCGGCGGCGTGAACGCAGCGCCCGCGGCCGGGAAAAAGAGCTTGGTGTGGTCGTCAAAACCCTGGGAAACAAAGCCTTCCAGCGCCTCTCCGCCCAGCACGACGCGCTGGAATGCGCTGCCGATACGCTCGACGCGCAATACGGTTAACTCACGGAAGCGCAGTTCATTACGTACGCGCTGCGGGTATTTGGGGTGTCTGGTCGTTGTCATCTTTCATCGCCTTCGTGAACGGAATAGATATATCTAAAAATCTTGCAAATGATAATGATTGCCATTAAAAAAGAATGCAAGCGTTTTTTGATATAGTCATAGAAAAACGCCACAAAAGCCAAAATCAAAAATTAAAACGTTAAATATCAATTAAATAAAAAATACATTCACTACTTTGTTGCTACTTTATTATTTTTAGATATAAATTAGATATATCAAATAATCACAGGAGAAAAACATGAGACACCATCACGAAGAAGGCCATGGCCCACGCGGACGCCACGGGGAACATAGCGAACACGGCGAGCACGGTCGCAGAGGCGGCGGACGCCGGCAGCGCTTCTTTGGTCACGGCGAGCTGCGCCTGGTGATTCTGGACATCCTCACCCGCAATGCCAGCCACGGTTACGAACTGATTAAAGAGATCGAAACCCTGACCCAGGGCAACTACAGCCCGAGCCCCGGCGTCATCTACCCGACGCTCGATTTACTTCAGGATCAGGGATTAATCAGCGTGGCTGACGAAAACGGCCGCAAAAAAATCGCCATTACCGCCGAAGGCAGTCAGCTGCACGCGGAGAACCTGGAGCAGCTGGAGCATATTCAGACCAGGCTGCAGGCGCGCATGGTGGGCTGTGAACTGCGTAAAAATCCGCAGATGAAGCGCGCGCTGGAGAATTTTAAGGCGGTACTGGATTTAAGGGTTAACCAGCAGGAAATAACCGAAGCTCAGCTAAAGCAGATCGTCGGCGTCATTGACCGCGCGGCAATGGAAATCTCCCAGCTCGACTAGCCCTCTGCCCCATCGCCGGGCAGCCTGCACCGCCGCGAAGCACGCGGCGGGACCCCTTCTGCGCATGGTTTCACGCCTTCAGGAGTAAAACATGCCAATAATTTCGCGATAAGATTAAATTTTGCTCAACCGCAATTTCACGTTGCGTTTATCCCGATTTTCCTGGCTCGCGCCGAAGTGGCGTAATCCCTGCAATACTTAATTCAGTATCATGTGATACGCCCCGCCCAGGAGCATATTTTGAACAGGTTACCGTCCAGCGCATCGGCTCTGGCCTGCAGCGCACACGCACTGAATCTCATTGAGAAGCGAACGCTCGATCATGAGGAGATGAAATCACTTAACCAGGAGGTCAGGGAATACTTTAAAGAGCATGTGAACCCGGGGTTTTTAGCGTATCGAAAATCGGTCACTGCTGGCGGGGATTACGGAGCCGTAGAGTGGCAAGCGGGAGGGTTAAATACGCTTGTCGACACTCAGGGACAGGAGTTTATCGACTGCCTGGGTGGGTTTGGGATTTTTAATGTAGGGCACCGTAATCCAGTTGTCGTTTCCGCCGTCGAAAATCAGCTCGCTAAACAACCCCTTCATAGTCAGGAACTGCTGGACCCGCTGCGGGCCATGCTGGCTAAAACCCTGGCGGCCTTAACGCCGGGCAAACTGAAATACAGCTTCTTTAGCAACAGCGGTACCGAATCGGTCGAAGCGGCGTTAAAGCTGGCGAAGGCTTATCAGTCTCCGCGCGGCAAGTTTACCTTCGTCGCCACCAGCGGCGCGTTTCACGGTAAGTCGCTGGGCGCGCTTTCGGCCACCGCGAAATCGACTTTCCGTAAGCCTTTTATGCCGCTGCTGCCGGGATTCCGTCACGTGCCTTTTGGCGATATCAACGCGATGCGCACCCTGCTGAGCGAGTGCAAAAAGACCGGCGATGACGTCGCGGCGGTGCTCCTTGAGCCTATTCAGGGCGAAGGCGGGGTGATTCTGCCGCCGCCGGGCTATCTGCCCGCGGTGCGCAAGCTGTGCGACGAGTTTGGCGCGCTGCTGATCCTCGATGAAGTGCAAACCGGCATGGGGCGCACCGGCAAGATGTTCGCCTGCGAGCATGAAAACGTCCAGCCGGACATTCTGTGCCTTGCCAAAGCGCTGGGCGGCGGCGTCATGCCGATTGGCGCAACGGTCGCCACCGAAGAGGTATTCTCGGTGCTGTTCGATAACCCGTTCCTGCATACCACCACGTTCGGCGGCAACCCGCTGGCCTGCGCGGCGGCGCTGGCGACCATCAACGTGCTGCTGACGCAAAACCTGCCCGCGCAGGCGGAGCAGAAAGGCGACATGCTGCTGGACGGCTTCCGCCAGCTGGCCCGCGAATATCCGGATCTGGTGAATGACGTGCGCGGCAAAGGTATGCTGATGGCCATTGAGTTTGTCGATAACGAAATCGGCTATGACTTTGCCAGCGAGATGTTCCGCCAGCGCGTACTGGTGGCAGGAACGCTCAACAACGCAAGGACGATCCGCATTGAACCGCCGCTGACGCTGACCCCTGAGCAGTGTGAACAGGTGCTAAAAGCGGCCCGCCTGGCGCTGGCGGCGCTGCGGGTTTCGGTGGAAGAGGCGTAGTGACCTGCCCTCTCCCTCACAGGGAGAGGGCATTGCGTTATACCACCCGCACGCCAGCAGGCATCGCCCTTTCCGGCGTAAGCAGTACGCTTTCGCTGCCATCGTCCGTTTCGGCGCAAAGCAGCATGCACTCCGAGGTTTCACCGCGCATTTTGGCTTTCGCCAGATTACACAGGACCACGACCGTTTTTCCCAGCAGCTCTTCTTCGCTGTAGTACGGCACGAGGCTGGTTACCGTCTGCAGCGTGCGATCGCCAACATCAATCCGGGCAATATAGAGCTTGTCGGCATTCTCATGTCGTTTTATCGCCACAATTTTTCCCGTACGCATTTCCAGTCTGGCAAAATCAGCATAAAGCACCGTTTCCATCTTGCACCTCCCAAGTAAAATTTTAGTAAAAGATAACAAATGTCGGCGAGGTTTCCGCATAATAGTGCGAAGAATGTTAGATTCATCACTCTTTTGCGCGGTGGAAACGCTGCGGCGGGGATGAATAATACGGCGGAAATTTACTGAAAAGAGATGCAGCTGCCCGCGCTTGCTTTACAATGGTTTGCGTCGATGGGGCAACGTCAGATAAGGAAAACAATGGCCACACTAAAAGATATCGCGACCGAAGCAGGCGTTTCACTGGCGACGGTTTCCCGCGTTTTAAACGACGACCCCACTCTCAACGTGAAAGAAGAGACAAAACATCGCATTCTTGAGGTGGCGGAAAAGCTGGAATATAAAAGTACCAGCTCGCGTAAGGCTCAGGTTCACACCGTCGGCCACCACCATATTCTGGCCATCTACAGCTACCAGCAGGATCTGGAAATCAACGATCCTTACTATCTGGCGATCCGCCACGGCATCGAAACGCAATGCGAAAAGCTCGGTATCGAGTTGACCAACTGCTACTTTAACAACGCGCTACCCGAGCTGAAAAAAGTGACCGGCGTTCTGATTGTCGGCCAGCCTTCGCGGGCGATTCGCGACGCCGCCACGGCGTTAACCGACAACGTCTGCTTTATTGATTTCCATGAACCCGGCAGCAGCTATGACGCCGTCGACATCGATCTGGTGCGCATCGCCAAAGAAGTTATCGACTTTTTTATCGCCCAGGGCGCGCGGCGCATCGGCTTTATTGGTGGCCAGGATGAGCCGGGTAAAGCCGACATCCGCGAAGTGGCCTTCGTCGAATATGGCCGCCTGAAGGGAGTGGTTTCGGAAGAAGATATCTGGCGCGGCGGGTTTTCCAGCTCCTCCGGCTATGAGCTGGCAAAAACGATGCTGGCAAAGGCGGATTTCCCCACCGCGCTGTTCGTCGCGTCAGACTCTATCGCCATCGGCGTGCTGCGCGCCATTCATGAACGCGGTCTCTCGATCCCGGAAGATATTTCGCTCATTAGCGTTAACGATATCCCCACCGCGCGTTTTACCTTTCCGCCGCTCTCCACGGTGCGCATTCATTCAGAAATGATGGGCAGCCAGGGCGTCAACCTGCTGGTTGAGAAAGCCCGCGATGGCCGCGCGCTGCCGCTAAACGTCTTTGTCCCCAGCGTGCTGAAGCTGCGCGGCACCACCCGCTAATCCCGTTTCTGACGCTAAATCCTCTGCGCCCGGCTCCCGGGGGCGGCGCTTGACGCGCCTTGCCCGGGCTACGGGTTCACCGCCGTCTGCCAAACGGTAGCCCGGACAGATGCGCCAGCATCGCCTCCGGGAAACTCCCCCTCTCTGCGCCCGGCCCCCGGGGGCGGCGCTTATCGCGCCTTGCCCGGGCTACGGGTTCACCGCCGTCTGCCAAACGGTAGCCCGGACA